>CAYPVA010000001.1:0-49498 GCA_964414045.1 uncultured Lishizhenia sp.
TGTAATTGTTTTTACCAATTTTTAGATAAGCACCATAACGACCATTCAGTAGTTGAACGTCTGGGTTTTCGTCAAAAGTTTTAATGAGCGCCTTTGCAGCTTCTTCTTGCTTTAAAGTGTCTAATTCAATAGCACGTGCCAAATCCATTGAAAGCGGATCCTCCTCTTTCGGAATGGAGGTAAAGCGTTTGCCTACTTGAACATAAGGACCAAATCTGCCAATATTGACCTTGACTGCTTCTCCGTTGTGTTCCCCTAAAATTCTTGGTAAATCAAATAGTTTCAAGGCTTCTTCCAGGGTAATATTGTTGATCGATTGATTCCCTTGAAGTGAAGCGAATTGTGGTTTGAGGCCATCAGCTTTTTCATCGCCAATTTGAATCATTGGTCCAAATCTACCGATGCGGGCAATGACTTTTCTTTGTGTTTTAGGGTCGATACCTAATTCGCGTTCTCCGGTCGCACGTTCTGAGTGTTCTAATGTTTCTTCAACATGATGATGAAAAGGTCCGTAAAACGACTGGAGCATGTCGGTCCAGTTCAGATTTCCTTGCGCAATTTCATCAAATTCTGCTTCAACTTTTGCCGTAAACTGATAGTCTAGAATTTGCTCAAAGTGCGCCACTAAAAAGTCAGTGACGACAATGCCGATATCGGTAGGGGAGAGCTTATTGCGCTCTTTTCCGGTAGTTTCGGATTTGGTTTGTTCGGAAATGTTACCCGCTTTCAATTCAAGTTGCGCATAGTTGCGGATGTTTCCTTCACGCTCCTTTTTTTCAACGTAATTTCTTTTTTGAATGGTGGAGATCGTTGGGGCATAGGTAGATGGTCTTCCGATACCGAGTTCTTCTAGTTTTTTGACGAGCGTTGCCTCTACATAGCGCGATGGTGCACGGCTAAATCGTTCAGTCGCTAGTGCGCTGTTTAGTTTTAATGCTTCGTTTACGGTTACTTTTGGCAATAAACCTTCTGTTTCAGTATTTTCCTCGGCGTCGTCATCTAGATTCGTTGCAAGATAAACCTTTAAAAATCCGTCAAAAACAATCACTTCTCCTTTTGCTTGGAAGTAATGAGGGCCAGTGAGTCCGCCGATTTTGATGGTCGTTCTTTCGAGTTGGGCCAAAGCCATCTGGCTGGCGATTGCCCTTTTCCAAATCAACTCATAAAGCCTTGTTTCGTCGCGTTCTGCTTGGATGGTAGGCTTGTTAAAGTCTGTTGGTCTAATTGCTTCGTGCGCTTCTTGAGCACCCGAAGTTTTCGTGCTGTATTTAGTTGGTTTGGAGTAGTTTGCTCCAAATTGAGAAGTAATGGCTTCCTTTGCTGCTGCTATGGCTGTTTCAGAAAGATTCACTGAATCGGTTCTCATGTAAGTGATATTCCCCGACTCATAAAGGCGTTGGGCAACACTCATCGTTTTGGTAACAGAGAATCCCAATTTCATACTGGCCTCTTGTTGTAATGTGGAGGTCGTAAATGGCGCAGCAGGACTTTTGGTAGCTGGCTTTTGCTGGACATCTTCAACATAGAAGTTGGCGGCTTTTGCTTGCTCTAAAATATCCTGAGCTGCAGCTTTTACAGGAATTTGCTGGTTTAATTCTGCTTTCAGTAGGCCATCAGTGGTTTGGAATTCGGCCTGAACTTTATAAAAACTTTCGGTATTGAATTTTTCAATTTCTCGTTCTCGTTCAACGATCAATCGAACAGCAACAGATTGCACGCGTCCGGCAGATAAACTTGGCCTCACTTTTTTCCATAGTACTGGAGAAAGTTCAAAACCAACGATGCGGTCAAGTACGCGACGCGCCTGTTGGGCATCGACAAGTTCCTGATTGATCTCTCTTGGACGCTCAATTGCTCGGGTGACGGCAACTTTAGTGATTTCGTTAAATGTAATCCTTTTGGTATCTTTTTTTTGAAGCTCGAGCGTCTCGTATAAGTGCCAAGAAATAGCCTCTCCTTCGCGGTCTTCATCGGTAGCGAGCCATACTGTATCCGCTTCCTTGGCTAATTTTTTCAGCTCCGAAACAACTTGTTTCTTATCGGCACTCACTTCATAATTTGGCGCAAACTTGGCGTCAATATCAATGGCTAGACCTTTTTTAGCGAGGTCTCGAACATGACCAAAGCTAGACTTCACAATGAAGTCTTTGCCAAGGTAACCTTCAATAGTTTTTGCTTTTGCGGGTGACTCGACGATTACAAGATTCTTAGCCATAAAGATTTTTTAGGTGACAAATGTAAAAGTAAAACACTGCATTCAGCAAGTTGTTTGTTGCAATTTTATCCGAATATTTCCCTTAACCTATGGTTAAATATTTTAGAAACAAAAAGCAGATCGTTCATGACAATTTGTCAGCATCTTGAATTTGTCCTATTTTTGCAGTTCAGAACACAACATGGAGTCAGGAAATAAAGTTATCGATGAAGCATTACAAGGTACAGCCTTAGTAATTGAACAAGAAGGGGGACAAGCCTCAAAGAAATTATACTTAGAAAGTTACGGCTGTCAAATGAATTTCTCGGACAGCGAAGTAGTTGCTTCTATTTTAGCCCAAGATGGCTATCAAACAACCAGAAACATTGAAGAAGCGGACGTCATTTTACTCAATACTTGTTCCATCCGCGACAACGCTGAGCAGCGTGTTCGCAACCGACTCACTGAATTTAAAATCAAAAAAGACCGCAATCCAGAATTGGTAGTTGGTATTTTGGGTTGTATGGCCGAGCGCCTCAAAAAGAACTTACTCGATGAAGAAAAACTTGTCGATCTCGTAGCGGGTCCTGATGCTTATCGCGATTTACCGAACTTGATTGATGAGGTAGGGACTGGTCAGAAAGCGGTAAATGTTTTGCTTTCTAGAGATGAAACTTATGCAGATATTGCGCCAGTGCGCCTTGATCAAGGAGGAATTTCTGCGTTTGTTACGATCATGCGCGGCTGTGACAACATGTGCTCATTTTGTGTCGTGCCCTTCACACGTGGGAGAGAGCGTTCACGCGATCCGAAAACAATTGTTGCCGAGTGTCAAGATTTGTTTGACAAAGGATACCGTGAAGTTACTTTGCTAGGCCAAAACGTAGATTCTTACCGTTGGAACCTCAGTGCAAAAGGTGAAGTAAAAAATACAAATGAGCCTACTACTAATTTCGCGCAACTCATGGAAATGGTTGCCTTGGTATCCCCATTGTTGCGCATACGCTTTAGCACGTCGCATCCAAAGGACATGACCAACGATGTTTTAGAGATGATGGCCAAATATGAAAACATTTGCCCTTATATCCACCTTCCTGTTCAGTCAGGGAACACCGATGTTTTATACCGCATGAACCGTGGCTATTCGCGTGAGTGGTACTTAGAAAGAATCGAGAGCATTCGCCGCATCGTGCCAGGTTGTGCCATTTCAACAGATATCATTACAGGTTTTTGTGGTGAAACAGAAGAAGAGCATCAAGAAACTTTGAGTTTAATGGATATCGTTCAATACGATTTCGCGTATATGTTTAAATACTCCGAGCGTCCAAAAACCTTGGCTGAACGTCGCTTTGATGACGATGTTCCCGAGGAAGTCAAAGGGCGTCGTTTGAACGAAATCATTGACAAGCAACTCAAACACTCGTTGGCATCAAATCAGCGCATGATTGGTACGGTCCAAAAAGTCCTCATTGAGGGGCCATCCAAACGTTCAGACGAGCATTTGTGCGGAAGAACCGGTACAAATGTCATGGTAGTTTTTCCAAAAGGAAATTTGGAGAAAGGTTCTTACGTCGATGTACAAATTACAGATTGTACCTCGGCAACCTTAATTGGTGAAGCAGTCAATTAATTTCCAAAAAAATGAATCTTTTACAAGTAAAGCAGCGCTTCGGCATCATTGGATCTGCTCCCTTACTCAATAGGGCGTTAGAAATTGCCATGCAAGTGGCGCCAACCGATATTTCCGTGCTAGTTACAGGTGAAAGTGGAACAGGAAAAGAAATTATTCCGCAAGTAATACATCAAATGAGTGCGCGTAAGCACGGTGAATACATCGCCGTCAATTGCGGGGCAATTCCGGAGGGAACCATTGATTCAGAATTGTTTGGTCACGAGAAAGGCTCATTTACTGGTGCTCAAGGTAGCAGACAGGGGTACTTTGAAGTAGCGAATGGCGGGACTATTTTTCTTGACGAAGTCGCCGAACTTCCGATGCAAACACAGGTTCGTTTACTGCGTGTTCTTGAAACCGGCGAATACATTCGTGTGGGTTCTTCCAAACCTTTGAAAACGAATGTGAGGGTTGTAGCTGCAACCAATGAAAATATGCAGGCTGCCATTCAATCTGGTAAATTCAGAGAAGACCTTTATTACCGACTCAGCACAGTTCCAATTAGTTTGCCCGCTTTGCGTCAGCGCTCTGAAGACATCCATTTATTGTTTAGAAAATTCGCCAACGATTTTGCTGAAAAATACCGCATGCCTGCCATCAAGCTCACTGAAGATGCCGTGCTACTGCTTCAGCAATACCCTTGGCCCGGTAATATCAGGCAACTTAAAAATTTGGTAGAGCAGCTCTCTGTCATCGAAACTGCCCGTGAAATCGATGAATTCACCTTACAAAACTACCTGACCCCAGTTGCAGATAGAACACAAGGGCTTCGCATCAATGATCCGGCACAAGAGTCTATTTCCGAGCGTGAACTCATGTACAAGTTCTTGTTTGACATGAAAAAAGACCTCACAGAATTAAAGAAGTTGGTCTTGGACCTTACCGGATCCAATCATGAAATTGCACTCAGTGCAGATCAATCAGCGGTGGTAAACCGAATTTATCAAGAAGTTTACGAAGAAAGCCCAAGTATGCCTGCGCGCATGTTGCCTTCTGCTCCCGTTCAGGTAGAAATACCAAGTACCGAAAATGTGCACCACGAAGAATTTGCCGCACACATCGAATTAGAGGAATCTCTAAGTCTCGAGGACCGAGAAAAAGAACTCATCGTCAAAGCACTTGAAAAACATCGTGGGAAAAGAAAATATGCTGCACTAGAACTGGGTATTTCAGAAAGAACGCTTTATCGCAAAATCAAAGAATTTCAGTTGGGCGAATGAAGTACATCTTTTACATAGCTGTTTTGTGGTGCTCCTTAAGTGCTTGTTGGCCAGAGAGTTTCTCCTTCATTGATAAAGGAGGGATGCCACAGGAATGGCAAACATTTAGCATTCAAAATTTGGAGAATACTGCACCGAACTGCCCGTTGTCCTTTGGTCCTTTGCTCACAGAACAACTCAAAGATGGGGTCCAAAATAATACAAGACTCCTACTCAATACCAGTTTTGGCAAAGGGGAAGTGAATATGGAAGGGGCTATTACAGCTTATCAAGTACAGCCACTGGCTATTCAAGGTGCAGATGTTGCCTCGAGTAACCGCCTCACCATGACACTTCAAATGAAAATCAACATCAAAGCCCCGAAAGAAGAGGTCTGGCAATTTAGCTCGACGCGGTTTGCCGATTTTTCAGCTGCAACTAATTTGGCAGATGTGGAGAAAAAATTATTTGACGAAATTGCCACTCAAATGGTGCAAGATTTGATCAATAAGTTATACAGTAATTGGTAATTTAGGCACGTGTTAAGCAAAGAGCTACTTCATTTACAAATTCAAGATCCGCTGCGTTGTGATGCCGCATATTTGCCCGATCTCGAGCATCTGGAGTCTGCTTACCCGTATGCAACGACCTTTTCAATTTTACACCTTAAATCTTTGGCTAATAGTCAAGATGTGCGCCTCTCCACAGTCCTTGATCAAAAAGCTTTTGCCATTCCCAATAGAGAAATTCTTTACCACTTACTGCAGCAAGTTACCACTGTTGAAACGCTAGCGCATTTGGTGGATGTTGAATTGAATGAGAAAAAGGATAACAACTTAACGGTATCAAAAGATTCAGTTCAAATAAGCCCTTCACAAGAACAGGAAATTTCCGCTGCAATTCAAGAAATTGTCGAAGCAGACAATTCTCCTGAGCAAATCGAACAAACACCTGACGACCTGGATCAATTATTGCGTGCGAGCATGATCAGTGCGGCTTATGTCGATTTGACCTACAAAGAGGAATTAGCGCAATTAGATGAGCAGCTAAATGAAAAGGACTTGGATGTTCAGCCAGAAGATGTTGTATCAGATTCCTTGACTAATGAAGATGCAAACAATCTGTCGGTTCAACCGGAATCAAAAGGTCTTGAAGAAAAACAATCGTTCAATAATTGGTTGCATTTTGGAGAGAACAACGCGCAATCAGAGGATGCTGCACCACAATATTTGGAGATTGAAAAACCGAAAAAAGACTTTTATTCTCCGGCTAAAAAAGCCAAAGAAAGTCTAAGTTCAAGTCAAATCCCGGTATCCGAGACCTTGGCAAAAATCTATGCCATGCAAGGTGCTGTACCCAAAGCGATTGCTGTTTATGAGCAATTAATTTTGCTTAATCCAGAAAAAAAGAGTTTCTTTGCAAATCAAATCAAAATTCTAAAGAAAAACCTGAATTCAACGTCATGACAGGAATCCTTTCATTTTTAGTTATTGTAGCCAGCGCGCTACTTATTCTAGTAGTTTACGTTCAAAACCCAAAAGGTGGAGGCTTAAGTTCTGACTTCGGTGGAGCAAGCCAACTCGGAGGTGTACAACGCACAAATGAACTCATCGACAAACTTACTTGGGGCTTGGCAGCCGCTATCCTTGTTTTTAGTCTTGGAATTAGCCTCAGTCAACCAAAAGCGCCAAAACAAGTCGTGCCGCAGCAACAACAACAAGCACCTATGCAAGGTCAAGGACAGGGCCAACAATAGGCTTTAGTTTTAAATATTCAAAATGTCAGTATGTCACCCATACTGACATTTTTTTTGCACTAAAGTGAAAAAATGTCTTGTTCAAAGCGCCTGAATTGAGTTGGCATGTTTTTCGAAGAAGCGTTCACAACTAAATTATATTTATTTCATGTCAGTAAATTTCAAACCTTTGGCAGACAGAGTTCTGGTAGAACCTGCGCCAGCAGAGCAAAAAACAGCAAGTGGAATCATCATTCCGGATACTGCAAAAGAAAAACCATTGCGTGGTACTGTTATAGCAGCTGGATCCGGTAAAAAAGATGAGCCAATGTCAGTTAAAGTAGGTGACTCCATATTATATGGACAATATGCAGGCACTGAAATCAAAATTGACGGAAACACTTATCTCATCATGAGAGAGTCAGACATTTACGGTATTTTCTAATTTAAAAAGCAAATTAAAATGGCAAAAGAAATTTATTTCGATGTAGAAGCCCGCGAAAAATTAAAAAGAGGCGTAGATGCATTAGCAAATGCAGTGAAAGTAACATTAGGTCCAAAAGGTCGCAATGTTGTTATCGGTAAAAAATTTGGTGCACCACACGTAACCAAAGACGGCGTAAGTGTCGCTAAAGAAATTGAGCTCAAAGATCCAATCGAAAATATGGGTGCTCAAATGGTCAAAGAAGTGGCATCAAAAACAGCAGACATCGCCGGCGATGGTACTACAACCGCAACGGTTCTTGCACAAGCAATTGTAACGGCAGGGCTCAAAAATGTGGCTGCTGGCGCTAATCCTATGGATCTCAAACGCGGTATAGACAAAGCAGTTACTGAAGTGGTTGCAAACCTCAAAAAGTTATCAAAACAAGTGGGTAACGACAACAGTAAAATTGAGCAAATTGCCACAATTTCTGCCAACAATGACGAAACAATCGGAAAGCTTATTGCTGAAGCAATGAAAGTGGTGGGCAACGATGGTGTAATCACTGTAGAAGAAGCCAAAGGAACTGAGACAGAAGTTAAAACGGTTGAAGGTATGCAATTTGACCGCGGATACTTATCGCCATATTTCGTTACCAATGCCGAAAAAATGATCACTGAAATGGAGAATCCATTGATTCTGATCTCAGAGAAGAAAATTTCGAGCATGAAAGAATTGCTTCCAATTCTTGAGCCGGTAGTTCAATCAGGGAAATCGCTCTTAATTATTGCTGAAGACGTCGATGGTGAAGCGCTTGGAACCCTTGTTGTCAATCGTTTACGCGGTTCATTGAAGGTGGCAGCCGTAAAAGCACCAGGTTTTGGAGATCGTCGCAAAGCGATGCTTGAAGATATCGCAATCCTCACTGGAGGTACCGTTATCTCAGAGGAGCGCGGAATGACCCTCGAAAACGTAACCCTTGACATGTTGGGTTCTGCTCAAAAAATTGACATCGACAAAGACAACACTACAATCGTGAACGGTAAAGGTAAAAAAGCCGATATCCAAGCGCGTGTGGGTCAAATTCGTGCTCAAATTGAGCAAACAACTTCAGACTATGACCGCGAAAAATTACAAGAGCGTTTAGCGAAGTTGGCAGGAGGTGTAGCTGTACTTTATGTAGGTGCGCCAACTGAAGTAGAGATGAAAGAGAAGAAAGACCGCGTTGACGATGCACTTGCTGCTACACGCGCTGCTGTAGAAGAAGGTATCGTACCTGGCGGTGGTGTTGCTTTGATTCGTGCCATTGAGACCCTAGACAAGCTTAAAGGTGCCAACGAAGACGAAATGACTGGTATTCAGATTGTGAAGCGCGCCGCCGAAGAACCACTCCGTCAAATCATAGCCAATGCAGGTGGTGAAGGAGCGGTGATCGTTCAGCGTGTTCGCGAAGGAAAAGCAGATTTTGGCTACAACGCACGCACTGATGTGTTCGAGCCACTTTACAAGTCTGGTGTCATAGACCCAACCAAAGTAACCCGAATTGCAGTTGAAAACGCATCTTCAATTGCGGCCATGCTTCTCACCACAGAGTGTGTCATTGCTGATGAGCCGGAAGAAGCTAACCCAGCGGCAGGTATGGCAGGTATGGGTGGCGGAATGCCAGGCATGATGTAAGGATTCAAGAGCCTTCGGGCTCTTTATCATTTCTTTCTTCCCGATTCATTCGGATAGCGAGAAATGTCTATATAGAGCCACCTTCGGGTGGCTTTCTTTTTTTATTTTTGGGCTATGTGCTACAGTAACTCCTCTACATCCACCACCTTGCAGCTTGCCGAGCGATATCAAAAATTAAAGCCCGTAGCAGCACCTGAATTGCAATACTATTTTGCTTCAGGTTTTCATTTTCCTCGTTGGAATATCATTACAAATGACGATACCTTACAGCAGATGCGCTGGGGCTTATTACCAAATTGGTACAAGGGTGGCAATTGGATGGATTTTGCTGCAAAAACGCTCAATGCCCGTGTTGAAACCTGCTCGGAAAAAGCATCATTTAAGCACTTGATCAGCAGTAAAAGATGTTTGGTCCCCTCCAATGGGTTTTTTGAATGGCATACTGAAGGCAAATTAAAAACGCCCTATTTTATCCATACTCCAAATCAAGAAATCTTTTCAATTGCAGGTCTATACGATAGCTGGTTAGATCAGACTACAGGTGCTTTTGAAAATACATTTACCATCTTGACTACCGAAGCAAATCCATTGATGGCCGAGATCCATAATGCTAAAAAACGCATGCCGCTGATCTTGCAGCAAGATGAGGAAAAAGCATGGTTAGACAGCGCGCTGGGCATTCATGAAATCATGGATAGAAATGACATTCAATTGGAGGCTTGGGAAGTCGATAAGCGCATTATTTTGAGTACCAATGCCAACAATTTGCAAGTCAGTCAACGATATCAGTCCAATCTTGGCATTCAAAAAGGCTTATTTGATTAATTTTGGCACTACTATTGTAGCGCTAGCCATATGAAAATCTTCCTTACTTTTTGTCTTTTTTTTCTCTTGAGTTCCTGCATTGAAATCTGGGATGATATTACTTTGAATAACGACGGCTCTGGTAATCTCAAATACAAAATCAATCTCAGTGAAAGCAAAGTGAAGGTAAATTCAATATTAGCTTTAGATAGTCTCCAAGGCAAACCAGTGCCCTCTATTGAGCAAGTTTCAGCCAAGATTAAAGAGTTTGTAAAAATTTTAGATGCCCAACCCGGCATTAGTAATGTAATCATGGAAGAAAACTACACGGATTTTATCTTCAAGTTAAGTTGTGATTTTGCCAATGTGAAGTTGCTACAAGATGGCATCAAACGCAGTATAGAACAAATCAGTAAAGAAAAAGTCAATTTACAGCAAGAAGAAAATTGGATCAGTTGGGATGGAACTACGCTCAAACGAAGTATTCCTGGATATGTTGCTGCCCAAATAAAAGCATATAAATTTGAAGATGAGGCCTTGCTTAAAGAAGGTATCTACACTTCAATTGCACGATTTGAAAGACCTGTTCAGCGCTTCGAAAATAAATTGGGGACGCTCAGTAAAAATCAACAAGCAGTCATGGTCCGAACCAATACTTTTTCGTTAAAAGAAAATCAAGCACTTTTGGACAATATAATTGTCTTGACACCAAGATGATACTCGCGGATTATGCTTAACTTCGTCCTATAACATTCATTCTCGTGGACAAAGCATTCAAGAATTATTTTTGGCTCTGTATTGTGGGCCTTTTTTCTAGCACTTCTATAGCTCAAACGGCTGAGCGTCAGTCCGAACACCTGATTCCTACCGATGCAGTAACTGTTTTCAGTATCAACAACATCAGTCTGCTACAAAAAATATCCATGGATGACCTCGTACAATACGAGTTCATGTCTGACGTACATCAAGAATTATTCGATGGTTCAACTTCCGGTAAAACGCTCAAAGATGCAGGCCTAGATTTCAATCAACGGCTCAATTTGTTTTACGGCAAAACAACGAAAACTGAACTCACCGGCTTCACATTTGGCGTGGGTAACAAACAACAACTTTTTGAGGTTTTTGACGACTTTCAAACCCTACAAAGCGACATCAAAGGTCTAGAAGTCTACGGAACTTTCTTCAATAACTTACTCATTCAAGGCAACACCGCGCTATTATTGCGCATTGAGCCAACGATGGAATACATCGATCAGGTCACCGATTCCATTTGGTATGCAAGGGGTAATGAAATGCCGTTTGACTTTTTTGATGAGGTACAGCAGGAAGAGGAAGTACTGAACGAACAAGAATACGATACGCAAAGTGGGCTTTTCCCAGAAGCGACAGAAAATCCACTCATCAAAAATTACTACGAGCTCAGAGATAGCGTACAAGTAATGTTGCAACAAGCAGAACTCGAGCGTGTCATCACGCAAATTTTTATCGAGGGCAAAAATCTTTGTTCTCAAGATCAACGCTTTGTAAACCAGCTTTTGCACAATGCAGAAGGAGCTTTCTACCTAGACAACGCTAGAAATCTTGACAAATCACAGGGGCTTTGGTATTTTCAGACGGTGCTGCCTACACTCTACAAAGACATTCAAGACCTCTATGCCGGTAATGTTATTCTAGGCGATTTATTTTTGAAAGACAACAGCGTTGAATTTGCTGTAGAGGCGCAATATGGCCCAGCGCTCGGCAGTATTTATGCGGAAATGAATGACGCTAAATTTGATAAAAATGTACTCAAGTATATTCCAGCAAGTAGCTCAGCATATTTTACGTACAACATTAACATGCAAAAAGCTTATGAGCAAGCCTACAAAGTGATACTTCCATTGCTTTCTGACGAGAAAAATGCACAAATTGCCATGAATGTTTTGACACTTGAATTGCTCAATGAGTTTGTCAACAAAGACGCGCTTTTTAGTACATACAAAGGCAGTATGTTTGGTACATTTAATGGTGTCGAGAAAATCAAGACTAAAAAAATCGAATTTTACTACGACGAAGAAACCTTCGAATACGGTGAGCGCGAAACTGATGCTGAAACTGAAATGCCCGTATTTACACTCGGATTCTCTACCGACCGTTCGGACATCCCTGAGCTCGTATTAAAACATCTTTCCAGACTCACTTCACGCGTTCAGAAGCAAGAAAATTACTGGCGTTTCGACAACGCAATTTTAGATGCAGCCCCCTTGTTTATCATCAATACCGGTGACTTACTGATCCTTTCAAATGATGCCGCTTTTGCAAATAACTATGCCAAAGGCTATGGCAAGTTGGCACTGTCAAAAAAAGAAGCTAAAAAAGCCAGTAAGGGTGGCTTTATGTATGGAAAAGTAGACATCAGTAGCACGCTCAATCGCTTCCCCACGGAATTGCTCACTCCAAAAAATGCAGAGGTTATTTCGTCTTTAAAAGGAAAGTCAGGTATGCTCGAACTCATTTCTTCAGAGACCGATACTGAGCACACAACCTTCAAGCTCAATTATACTTTCAAAGGAGAAGAGCAAACAGGCAAACACTTGTTGGATCTCATTAATTCACTTTATTTAGTTTATACTTTAAATCCTTAGACATGTATCGGAAGTTCCTGACGCTTGTCATGATTGCTGGTGCTTTGGCACTGATCCTCTTTGTCAAATCTTTTTTATTTGCGGTTCCGAAGTCACCAAGGCTTATTGATCGTCTGCCTACTGCAGATTTCCTCGCAAAGGCAAACATTTTGGAACTTGCCAAAGAAACCAATTCGTTGTTGCAATACAACAAGTTGTCCATGCGTGATTTCACAACTTACGAATTTTTGCTAGGACAAGGAAAGCAATATGGCCTTGATCTTGAGCAAGATGCCTATTTATTTGCGCAAGAAAATGGCGATTGGGGAGCGTTGCTCAAATTAACAGATTCTTCCAAAGTTCAAGTAGGTATCGAGCGGCTTAAGAAATATGCTGAATTACAAGATTCCGTAATCGGAAACACGACCTTTTATTACATCAAAAAAGAAAAGTCCTATTTACATTACGGCAAAGACTACGCTTTTATTTATCAAGGAGCAAATTTTGACCGTTTGTTGAATCAGGTGGCCTCGGCTCATTACGGAGACCTACACAAAGATTGGGAGTTGTTTTTAAAACAAAAGCAATTCAAGAATGAGCATTTGGTCATCTATGCCAATTGGCCCAAATTACGCAGCTACAACATTCAAACTGCCATGTTTGCCCATGATAGCGATTCACTTGGCTTCAAACTTAAAAGTTATGTCAAGAAGAAAACGCCACTATATTTTTCAATGAAACGCGATGGCCTTACTTACCACACGGTCCCCAAGACAGATCGCCTGATAGATGTACACCTTGACATCCATGAATTCAAGCAACATCCAGAAGATTCAGTTTACATTCAATTGGCTAAACTGAGTAAAAAAGTAGGATTTCCGTTTGAACGCTTTTTAAAGGCATGGAATGGTGACCTCGTTTATCAGCAAGGAGGCTTGCAAGTGCAAGAAACACGATATATCGAAACGATCCTCGATGAAGATTTCAATGAAACAGAGGTAGAGCGCGTGCGCTATGATACAGTACCAGCATTTTCGGTATTTGCTTCGCTCAATAGAATGGGGCCGCTTTTTATATCAAAATTGGCACAAAAAGGCTTATTGCGCGAAGATGAAGGTGGCTATCGCTTTTTATTTTCACCCTTACTTCGTTTCAATAAAATTGGACCTTTTTA
The DNA here is from genome assembly GCA_964414045.1 of uncultured Lishizhenia sp. Lineage (GTDB taxonomy): Bacteria > Bacteroidota > Bacteroidia > Flavobacteriales_D > Crocinitomicaceae > UBA952. The sequence goes on from CAYPVA010000001.1 coordinate 13,483, forward strand.
CCAATATTACACCGGTGATTTTCCACCAAGAATCATTAAAGGTCATGAAAACCAGGTCTTGTGGAAACACAAAGGCACCAATTATTATTTTCGCATAGAGCGCATGACGCGTTACGAAATATTCGGAACACTTCAGGTACCAGTAAGAAGTTTATTGAGAAGAAATAAACTGATCTAATTAGCCTACTAATAGAAATTCTTCTTGATGTGCTTCTATATAATCAAGGATTTCTAGAATTTCGTCGAGTTCTGAGGTCGTAACAAGCTTGGTTCGGTAATCTTTAAAATGCGAAATGCCCTTGAAATAATTGGTGTAGTGGCGTTTCATTTCTGTGATGCCTAACTTGGGGCCTTTCCACTTGATACTCATGAGCAAATGTTCACGGCAAGCAATGACGCGTTCAGCAACTGTCGGCCCCTCGAGTTTTTCCCCAGTATGAATGTAATGTTTGATCTCTCGGAAAATCCAAGGATAACCAATAGAGGCCCTACCAATCATGACCCCATCAACGCCATAGCGGTTTTTGTATTCAACAGCTTTTTCTGGACTATCGATGTCGCCATTTCCGAAAACAGGAATGCGCATGCGCGGATTATTCTTTACTTCTGCAATCAAAGACCAGTCGGCTTCACCCTTGTACATTTGTTTTCGGGTTCGGCCGTGTATAGAGATTGCTTCTATACCGATGTCTTGAAGGCGTTCTGCGGCTTCAACAACGTTTTTGGTGTCGTCATCCCAGCCCAAACGTGTCTTGACCGTGACGGGAAGTTTGGTGGCTTTTACGATCTCGGAGGTCAGGCGAACCATTTTAGGGATGTCTTGTAAGAGACCAGCGCCCGCACCTTTACAAGTTACTTTTTTAACAGGACAGCCGTAATTGATATCGATGAGGTCAGGTTGTACGGCTTCAATAATTTGGGCCGACTGCACCATGCTCTCTGTTTCTGAACCAAAAATTTGAATCCCAATGGGTCTTTCGTATTCAAAAATATCGAGTTTCTGGCGACTTTTCGCAGCGTCTCTGATGAGCCCTTCCGAAGAGATGAACTCTGTATACATGAGGTCTGCACCGTATTGCTTGCAGAGCGCACGAAAAGGAGGGTCGCTGACATCTTCCATTGGTGCAAGCAGCAAAGGAAAATCGCTTAATTCTATATTTCTAATTTTTACCATGGATCAAGCTTGCCCCATTTGTTTGAGGTATTCTTTGAGTTTCTGCTCGTTACTGAGTCTTAAGACCATTAGTTTGTCATCGGATTCTACAACGATGTAATCTTGTAAGCCGTCGAGTAGAACGGTTTTATGTGCCGGTACATTGACCAGGCAATTGGCAGAATCAAAGGCAAATATATTGCCTCCAATCAAGGAGTTTTGTTGCGCATCTTTTTGCAAATGTGTCGTGAGGCTTCCCCACGTACCGAGGTCACTCCAGTCGAAATCGGCAAGGATAACACTCACGTTATCTGCTTTTTCCATGACGGCAAAATCGATTGAAATATCGGGGCAAGCGGCAAAGGCATCTTTCAAAAATGCAATTTCTTGGTTGCTGCCATAAACTTGGGCGTCTTGGCTAAAAATTTGATAAATATCGTTTTGATGTGCAGCTAAGGCAGCCAAGATTACTTCAGCTTTCCAAACAAAAATACCGGCATTCCAGTAAAAAGTGCCGGCGTCTAAAAAGCTTTGAGCTGTGGCTAAATCAGGTTTTTCTCTGAATTGTAATACGGGGCAAGCACTTCCTTTGGTGGTGTTTGCATCTGTGGCAAATTCGATGTAGCCATAGCCTGTGTCTGGGCGGCTTGGCTCAATACCGAGTGTCACTAACTGACCACTTTGTGCAGTTTCCCAGGCAACATGAATGATTTCTTCAAAACGCTTTTCATTGACGATGAGGTGATCGGCAGGAGAAATGAGTAAAGTGGCATCAGGGTCAAGTGCGTGAATTTTCGCAGCAGCATAAGCGATACAAGGTGCGGTATTTTTGCGCTCTGGCTCGCACAATACTTGGCCTGCACTAAGTTCAGGCAGCTGTTCGAGCACTAATTGTTGGTATGCGCTATTTGTTAATATGAATATATTCTCAGTTGGAATAAAGCGATTGAGACGTTCAAAAGTGAGTCTGAGTAAGGATTTTCCAATCCCGAGCACATCTAGAAACTGCTTTGGATTTTCAGGTGTAGACATTGGCCAAAATCGGCTACCAACTCCGCCAGCCATAATGAGGCCGTATGTATTATTTTGTGTCATGTACGATAGGTGTAACGGCTGCCAACGCATGTACGAGGTACTGTTTGTTGCTGCCAATTTCGGTACAAAGATAACGAGTTCTGCGCAGTTGCCCTTTTTTAAAGCACTTCTGATTCAATAAAAATTCGGCATGAAGCGGCAAGGATTCTAAAGTATGCGTTTCTTCTTTTTTGTCGTAGGCTTTGAGTGCGCGGCTCAAATGTAAGTCGGTTCCCGATGACGCTTTTAATTGCGTCCAACTTTTCCATAGGACCTTTTGAAGATCAGCAGGTAGGGTCTCGCTTTCTAAAACGGGTAAAAGTCGGTCTCTGAAAGCAGCTTTCCATTCAGCGCCATGTGCAGCAACGCGCCAACCATGCTTTCTGTAGGTGTCTAGGTGTGCAAGTTCGTGTAAGGAGGTAATTAAAAAACTATACGGATTGAGGTCTCCATTGACCGTGATGATCGGTTTCTTTTGTAGAGGGCTTGTCCTGAAATCGCCTAACTTTGTTTTGCGGCCTGGTACAATTTTAAATTGAATATTGGCGTTTAAAATGCAGTCAGTCAAGTACGGTGCAAAATGAGCTGGCACAAACCTCGATAGTGTATCAATAAAATGCTGACGCTTTTCATCCATAGCACAAAGATAAAAAGTGATTTGGCTTTGCTCATTGTGGAAGTAATAATGTTTAATTTAGCCTAGTGAAATTCTTACAAAAATTTGGACGTTACCTGCTCATGCTTACGGTAGTTTTTACAAAACCCGATAAGTGGCGTTTTTATTTCCAAAGAAGTCTCAATGAAATTGAACTAATAGGCATCAATTCTTTGCCGATAGTCGCGCTCATGTCAACTTTTATGGGAGCAGTAATAGCATTACAGACTGCCTCGAGCATGGAAAGTCCCTTGTTGCCAGATTATACAGTTGGTTTCATCACGCAATCAAGTACCATATTAGAATTTTCGCCCACCATTATTTCGTTGATCCTTGCGGGCAAGGTGGGTTCTAATGTTGCCTCAGAAATTGGCACGATGCGCGTCACCGAACAGATAGATGCCTTGGAAATCATGGGCGTCAATTCGTTAAATTTTTTAGTTCTGCCTAAAATTACAGCCGCTGTAGTATTTTTTCCCGTGCTCATTATTTTTTCGATGGCATTGTCGATGTTTGGTGGTTGGCTAGCACTATTGGTTTCAGACCTCACTACGACTGAAATTTATATTTTGGGTATTCGCGCTTTTTTCAATCCATTTCACATTACTTATGCCCTGACTAAAACCCTTGTTTTTGGTTTTTTAATTGTGAGTATTTCATCTTTCTACGGTTATTACGTAAAAGGGGGTTCTTTAGATGTGGGAAGAGCCTCAACCCAAGCGGTGGTGAGTAGCAGTATTGCTATTCTCATTTCCAACTTTATCCTTACCCAATTGATGTTGTTGTCATGATCGAAGTTAAAGGATTATCCAAGAGTTTTGGTGGTCAGCAAGTCTTGTTTGACATCAATCACCGTTTTGAAAATGGGAAAGTCAACCTCATTATTGGACAGTCTGGGCAAGGTAAGTCTGTTTTGGCTAAATGCATCGTTGGACTCTATGAAGCAGATGCCGGCGAAATTTTATTTGACCAAAGAAATTTTTCGAATATGGACCGCGCTGAGCGCAGTGATATCCGTCAAGAAATCGGTATGCTCTTTCAGGGGGCTGCTTTATTTGACTCACTCACAGTAGAGCAAAACGTCATGTTTCCGCTTCAAATGTTCACTAACATGACCAAAGCAGAAATCCAACAGCGCGCTGATTTCTGCCTAGAACGGGTCAACTTAGCGGGTCGCAACAAATTGTATCCGTCAGAATGTAGCGGCGGGATGCAAAAAAGAGTCGGAATTGCCCGGGCAATAGCCATGAATCCTAAATATTTATTTTGTGACGAACCTAATTCTGGCCTTGACCCCAAAACATCTATTGTCATAGATAAACTCATTAAAGACATTACGGTAGAATACAACATCACTACTGTTGTCATTACCCATGACATGAATTCTGTGATGGAGATTGGCGATAGCGTTTTGTACATTCATCAAGGTAAAAAATGGTGGGAAGGAGATAAAAACAGCATCATCACCGATAACAACCCGGAAGTGGAAGCGTTTGTATATGCTTCTTCGTTTATGAAAGAAATCCGGACCCAAATACAACAAAAAAGAAGTCTTTAGACCTAATTTTTCTATACTTTGTTGCAAATAATTAATTCTTTCTTATCTTTGCAACCCCAAAGGGACTTGCGCAAACGGCTCAAGTAATTACATAAAATTGCGGATGTGGTGAAATTGGTAGACACGCCAGACTTAGGATCTGGTGCCGAGAGGTGTGCGGGTTCGAGTCCCTCCATCCGCACTAAGGTCTCGTTGGGTCAACGAGGCCTTTTTTTTTAAACATTAGGCAAATCATTCATTCATGAAAATTACTCGTCAAGAAATCGATGCCCAAAATGGCGTTTTAAAAGTGGAAATCGATGCTGCAGACTATCAAGGAAAAGTAAAAGCTGCACTCGATAAATATCGCAAGACAGCAAAAATTCCTGGTTTTAGACCTGGTCATGTGCCTGCTGGGCTTATTCAAAAGCAATTCGGGAAGTCCGTTTTGGCTGAAGAGCTCAATAAAATCACCAACGACGCGCTTTATCGTTTCATCATCGATGAAAAACTCGATATTCTTGGCAATCCGCTTCCTATTGAAAACGGAGTAGAGGGTAACTTTGATCAGCCTGAAAACTTCACTTTTAGCTACGAAATCGGTTACAGCCCATCTTTTGAGTTGCCAATTACGGCTAAAACAAAGGTTGACTACGCAACCGTTAAAATTGACAAAGACCTCATTACCAAACAAGTTGAAGACCTTCGCCGTCGTTATGGCAAACTGATTTCTTCTGATACAGTGAGCGCTAAAGATATGGTGATGGGTAAGTTTGAAGAACTCGATGGCAAAGCTGTGAAAGCAGAGGGCATCAGTCATTCAACTACCATTTCTATGGAATTTTTAGAAAATAAAGCAGCCATCAAATTACTCACAGGAAAGAAAATCAACGAGTCATTTGAACTAGACCCTAAAGATGTATCTAAAGGTCCTGAAGATGCTGCTGCGATGCTCGGTATCAGCCCAGAGGCATACGCCGAACTAAATGCGAAATTCCAATTTACAGTTAACGATATCAAGCGCATGGAATTGGCTGAGCTCAACGAAGAGTTTTTCCAAAAATTATTCGCAGACGAAGTGAAGACCGAAGCTGAAATGAACAAGCGTATTGAGGCTGATCTCGCGCGCATGTTTGAAGAAGATTCAGATCGTCTCTTTACGCGTAAAGTATACGATATGCTCCTTGAGAAAACGTCCATGACTTTCCCTGAAGCATTTTTGAAGCGTTGGATCAAAGCCTCTGCGGAGAAACCAATTACAGATGAAGAAATCGAAAAAGAATTTGCAGCTTACTTGCTCTCATTGAAGTGGCAATTGATCCAAACCAAGATTTTCAAAGAGAACAATATTCAATTGACCAACGAAGAAGTGCTTGATTTCACGAAGAATCTCGTAATTGGCAATTATGCACAGTACGGTTTGCCTGCTCCGGAAGAAGCAGAATTACTCGAAACCGCACAACGTTTATTGCAAAACAAAGAACAAGCCAACGGGATCTATGATCGTTTGGCAGAAAGAAAACTCACAGACTACTTCAAAAGTGCCGTGAGCATGACTAAAAAAGAAATGAAATACGACGATTTTGTAGCACAGGCGCAAGCTTAAGCGACATCCCAATCCAACACCTGTAGGTGTTTATTTTGAGCCTTGATTCCATAGTATAATTGCATACTCCGGATCAAGGCTTTTATATTTTCGGTCTTCATGCTCCTATTTGGCGTGAGTGCAATAATTTCTCTTGCTGGAGCCGCAGTGGGAGAAACAAGCTTTTTAATTCCATTTTGTTGTGCTGGCTTGAGTTTAAAATGCTCAGGTACAAGTGTGTATCCTCCTTGTTGGTCCACCATTTCTAATAGAAGCGGTAAGTTGCCACCTTCGTAATCCCAGTCTGCTTTGTTATCTTGGGCATTGAGTTGGCAAAAATGCAACATTTGTGTGCGCAAACAGTTTCCCTGATTGAGTAACCAAGGGTGCATTTTCTGAATTTCTTCTAGGCTGATCGTAGCCGCAGGATGCTGCGGGCAATAGATAAGTATTTCCTCTAAATATAGCGGAATTGTCTGAATGCGCGGGTCGTGAAAAGGCCCGGCAATAATTGCCAAATCGAGTTCTTTCTTTTCAAGGGCCTCAATGGCCTCTGTTGTTTTAAGTTCTTTGATTTGAAGACGTACGTTGGTAAAATCCCGGACCCAACTTGAGAATAAATCGGGTAATAGATAGGTAGCAATGGTAGGAATGATTCCTATTCTTATTTCTTCCTTGACATTTCCTTTGAGCTGTTCAGAAAGGTATTTGATTTTCTCCGTTTCGGCTAATATTTCTCTGATGATTGGAAGTAGTTTTTTGCCTGCTGGAGTAAGTTGTAATGGTTGTGCATCGCGGTCAAAGATGGCATAGCCGAGGGTATCTTCCGCTTTTTTAATTTGCATTGAAAGCGTAGGTTGCGTCACGAAGCAGCGTTCACTTGCTCTTTGGAATTGCAGTTCTTCACTCAGAATGACGATATAATTCATTTGTTGCAAGGAAATCATCAGGGGTAGATTTGAATAGTATAAATAAAATCTATACAAATATAAAACAAATCGAAATTTAAAATGGTTTCTTTGCGCTTAACTTTGTCACACAAAAGTTAGCATAGATTTAATCAACAGAACACTTCGTTCATCAACCAAATCGACCTAACTTTGTTGAAAGAGTAATAACCAAATAAATAATAAATAATATGTCAACTTTAGTAGGAAAAAAATTTCCAGACATTAGCGTGAAAGCGATTGATGAAATGGGTGATACCTTTAGCATCAATGTATTGAAACAAGCAACAGACAACAACAAAAAAGTAGTTTTATTTTGGTATCCAAAAGACTTCACATTTGTTTGTCCTACGGAAATTCATGCTTTCCAAGAGGCTGCTGCTGAATTTGAAAAAAGAAATACTATTGTAATTGGTGCATCATGTGATACCGCAGAAGTACACTTTGCATGGTTAAATACAGCGAAAGACAACGGTGGTATCGAAGGTGTTCGTTTTCCGTTGATTGCAGATTCTACCAGACTTCTTGCACAAGAACTCGGCATCTTAGATTACGATATGTTCGATGAAGACAACATGGCAGGAGACAACGTGCCATACCGAGCTACTTACCTTTTAGATGAAAATGGAATGGTTTTCCACGAATCAGTAAACCACTTCCCAGTAGGAAGAAACGTACACGAATACCTTCGTTTGATCGACGCTTTTGCACACGTTCAAAAACATGGTGAAGTTTGCCCAGCAAACTGGGAAGAAGGAAAAGATGCCATGAACGCAACACGCAACGGCGTTGCTGATTATTTAAGCAAACACTAAGTATATGTTCAGCGAATTGAACTCAGATAACCTAGACCAAGTTTTAGGTACGCACACAAAAGTGATGGTGCAGTATGGTGCAGGTTGGTGTGGCAATTGTAAAATTACCAAACCAAAATTCAAACGCCTGGCTGAAACGCACACAGACATCGAGTTTGTATACGTAGATGCTGAGTTGTATCCAAATTCTCGCAAATTTGCCAACGTGAGTAACTTACCAACTTTTGCATCTTTCGAAGGCGGTCAGTTGAAAGCAGAGGCACAAGGAAACAAAATAGAAACGATTCAAGAAGTACTCGATGCGCTTACCAGTCATTAAACATATCGTAGAATTCATCGAGCAAAACGATGAAGATTACATCAATGAAACGATGGAAACGCTAGAAAATCTCATCGAGGCGCCCGGAATCAAAGACGAAGAACTTGACGTCATTGGCGAGTTACTCTCCAATTTTTCAGGGGCCATAGAGGTTCATCGTGAAATTCAAAAAGGAATCCCTAAGAAGGAGGCTCTTAATGGATTCATGAAAAGAGTTACCGGATCTATTAACTAACAAAAACCACCTTCGGGTGGTTTTTTTATGCCTATCTTTGCGGCATGTCTGACTTACTTAGCAAACTAGAAGCCATTCATTTTCGCTTCATTGAAGTGGGTAAAATGATTACCGATCCCGATATCATTTCGGATATGAGTCGGTACGTCAAACTCAATAAAGAATACCGTGACCTCGAGATTCTTGATCAAGCCTACTCTAAATATAGCCTGGTGCTCGGAAATCTCAAAAGTGCTAAAGCGCTTTTAGAGGAAGAACAAGACCCAGAAATGCGAGAAATGGCAAAACTCGAAATCGACGAACTCGAGCAACAACGTCCTGTTCTGGAAGAAGAAATCAAATTGTTGCTCATTCCCAAAGATCCTGAAGATGATAAAAACGCCATCTTAGAACTTCGAGCGGGTACGGGTGGAGACGAAGCTTGCATCTTTGTAGAAGATGTATTTCGCATGTATACCATGTATTTTAAAGCGATGGGCTGGAACTACGAAGTACTCAATTCTTCCGAAGGTTCCGTAAAAGGCTACAAAGAAATTTCAATGGAAATTACAGGGGCGGGTATTTATGGTTCCTTAAAATTTGAATCTGGTGTGCATCGCGTTCAACGCGTGCCAGAAACAGAATCTCAAGGAAGGGTACACACATCTGCCATCACAGTTGCTGTTTTACCCGAAGCTGAAGAAGTTGATTTCGAACTCGATATGAATGACGTCAGAAAAGATACTTTCAGAGCGTCAGGAGCAGGAGGACAGCACATTAACAAAACTGAATCTGCTATTCGGCTTACCCACGTTCCGACCGGAACCGTTGTAGAATGTCAAGATGGCCGTTCACAACACAAAAACTTGGAAAAAGCCATTTCTGTATTGCGTTCAAGGCTTTATCAATTAGAGTTAGATCGCGTGCAAAGTGAAAGAGCAGCCCAAAGAAAAACATTGGTTTCTACCGGTGACCGCTCTGCCAAAATCAGAACTTATAATTATCCGCAAGGTCGCATCACGGATCACCGCATCAATAAAACGATGTATAATCTGGGTGTCTTCATGAATGGCGATATTCAAGAAATGCTCGATGCCCTTAAAATGGCCGAAAATGCGGAAAAACTTAAAGGTGAAACTGCATGACAAAAGCTGAATTACTGGCACAAATTAAATTGAAGAAATCTTTTTTGTGCGTTGGTCTCGATCCAGATTTAAATAAAATACCGCCACATCTCTTAGCCACAGCTGACCCTCTTTTTGAGTTTTGTAAAGCCATCATTGATGCAACGCATCCCTATGCAGTTGCTTTTAAGCCGAATACAGCTTTTTTTGAATGTCATGGCGCTGCTGGTTGGGAAGCACTTAGAAAAACCATCGCCTATATTCCAACAGAATGTATGGTCATTGCCGACGCCAAGCGCGGTGATATCGGCAACACCTCCACCTATTATGCCAAAACCTTTTTTGAGCACATGAATGCCGATGCGGTTACTGTGGCACCTTACATGGGCTCAGATTCTGTGTTGCCATTTTTAGCATTTGAAAACAAATGGGTTGTTTTGTTGGCTTTGACTTCCAATGAAGGAGCCAAAGATTTTCAACTCGCTACCGAAAATAAGGTACCACTCTTTGAACAAGTATTAAAGAAATCAGCACAATGGGGTAGTCCGGAGCAACTCATGTATGTTGTGGGGGCAACCCGCGCTGAGGATATAGCAAAAGTGAGGGCTTTGGTCCCGGATTATTTCTTTTTGGTCCCCGGAGTTGGTGCCCAAGGTGGAGACTTAGATGAAGTAGTTCGATACGGTGCCAACGCCGAATTAGGCTTATTGGTAAATTCTTCTCGGGCTATTATTTATGCGTCAGCAGGCGAAGACTTTGCGATTGCCGCAAAAAAAGAAGCGCTGAACATACAAAACCAAATGGCCGTGCATATTCAGCGCCTCGCGTTGTAATAATTGCTTATCTTGTAGCTAAGTCAGCGTTTTGTTCAGTTTGTTGAACGCTTCCGTAAGCATCACAGCTCGCTTTGCGACCTGCACCGCATGAAGCTAAAAACAATACAGCAAAAAGAGCTGCAACGATAAATGTAGATTTTGATTTCATGGTTGTTTGTTTTGTTGTTGTTGCTTCGTTTAACGGAAGTCCTTTTGCAAAGTTACAATTTTTCAAAAATTACCGCGTTTAAAATTGAGCAATGAGCTTTCGGTTCCGTTTTTTCTTTCTCTTGTTGTTTTCCTTTCCATTGACTGGTTTTGTGCAAGTTCAGTTTGTTTTTTCAGCTGACTTCCCTCAAGAGCTCAAGAAAATTGTAAATACAATACCTTCTGACATTCAGCAAAAGGCTTGGTCCCATTATGCGAACAAAGTTCAATTAGAGGCTTATGGTTTAGGTTATTTTTTATTTGAATCAAGGTGGATTACACATGCGGATTCAAGCAAAGTGATCGCTTTCAATGCGGGTAAAAAATTCGAGGAAATAGAGCTGCTTTCTTCAACCACCATTCGCAAATTAAAACCAAAAGAATTTCAGCACCTCGTATCCGATAGTTTAGCAGATTATCTCAATAATGGCCATCCTTTTGTCAAAATTATACTTTTGGCACAATCTGCTGAGCAACCCAAATTCACCTTGCAAATAGAACCCGGACCAGCAATTGACGTGGGCCGAGTTGTCATTAAGCCAGAGGGGATCATTCAGTCAAATGTGTTGGCACAGCTCCTGCAATTAGAAACAGGCTCAATTTTTTCAATAAAGGAACTCGAGCAAATTAGAAGCAGACTTTCCAATCAAAGTGGTTTTAAATTAATCAGAGAACCTGAGTGGTTGGTGCAGGAAGACCAGGCCGATATCTATCTTTACTTGGAAAGAGTGAAGGCCAGTTCAGCAACAGGTATTCTTGGTTTACAACCTAATCCGCTGACTCAAAAAAATACCTTAGTAGGTGAGTTGCAAGTGAGTTTGCATAATACTTGGCAAAAAAATGAAAAGCTCTATTTGAATTGGAGAAGTGTGGCACCACAAGTACAGCTGCTGCAGTTACAAGTGAATTGGCCTTACATTGCGAGTTCGGCATATGGCCTTCAGGCCGGTTTAAAAATGTATAAAAGGGATACTTCTTTTATCGAACTGAAGTCACAAATTGGACTGCAGTATCAACTTCCCAAAGCATGGCAAATTCTAGGATTGCTTGATTTTTGGCGCTCGAGCAATTTATCCGGCCCGCAAGCTTATCAGCTAGCGAATTTTCGCAATCTTTCCTATGGCCTCGCCTTGCAACGAAAAACCCTCAATAATTGGTTTAACCCAACCAAAGGACAGATTTTTTATAGTCAGTTTTTAGTGGGCACAAAAAAAATGTCACAGGCGCATTTTACATGGCGCATAGAAATTCAGCAGCAGCAATTTTTTGCTTTGGCCAAAAGACACACTTTGCTTTTTCAGCAACAATTGAGTCACATCGCGTCTGATTCACTTTTTAGAAATGAACTCTATCGTTTCGGAGGCTTAGATCGGATGAGGGGCTTTGATGAGGAGGCATTTTTCGCATCAAGTTTTGCATTTGCTGGCCTTGAATACCGCTTTATAATAGACGAGTTCGCTTACGCTTCCCTATTTACAGATTGGGCCGTATTTACCAATAAAACAATTTCTGCCCCGGCAGAATGGGTGCAGGCAGTGGGCTTGGGTTTTGCAATGGGCTCAGAAAAAGGACTTTTCAAACTCAATTATGCATTAGGTACGTACTTAGGTGAGCCTTTCAAGTTCTCATCGGGAAAAATACACCTGGCTTATATTTCTTACTTTTAATTATGAAAATCATTTTTGCGAGTCACAATCAAAAAAAGACGGAAGAAATTCGTTCAATGTTGCCAAGTCATTTCAATTTATTGAATTTACATGACCTTGGACAAACGGAGGTGATTCCGGAAGAAGAACCAACAATTGAGGGAAATTCAGCTTTTAAGGCCAATTGGGTTTTTGAGAAATATGGTCTACCGTGTTTTGCGGATGACACCGGTTTGGAAGTCCTGGCGCTAGCTGGTGCTCCTGGTGTGCATTCGGCGCGATACGCAGGTGAGGTCCGCTCCGACGACGCAAACATGCAAAAATTACTAGAAAACTTAAAAACCCACAAGGACCGTTCTGCTCAATTCAAAACGGTGATTACCTATCGTGCTGAAGGAGTTTTTGAACAATTCACAGGCCTTGTAAAGGGTGAAATAGCGCTAGAGGCCAAAGGGAGCCAAGGTTTTGGTTACGACCCTATTTTTTTTCCGGAAGGTCAACAGCGCACCTTTGCAGAAATGGAATTAGCAGAAAAAAATGAATATAGCCACCGCGCTAGGGCGTTTTCCCAACTGATGAACTTTCTTACCAAACAATAGCTTTATTTAAAGTCTTGTGCGCTAGATTTGATCACAATAGCTACGTTTTGAACATCGCCATTGATGGGAGGGCAAATTTTGGTGATTTTAACCTTTAGTTTGTCAACTCCAACAAGTTCTTGATAAATGCGTTGGCAAATTCGATGACCAACATGTTCTATGAGCTTGGATCGGATGGCCATTTCTTCCGTGACAATACGGTTGACATCCACGTAATCAATGGTTTGTGTTAAGTCATCGGCAAGGGCTGCTGCTGTGAAATCAGTTGTGAGGTTTACATCGACTACATAGTTTCCGCCAACACGTCCTTCTTCCTCCAGACAACCATGAAAAGCATAAAGTTGAATGCCGTTAACTTCAATTTGATGTTTCATCCAGGATTTGTTCTATTGCTTTGATTCCTTGTTCCATGCGCTTTATTACTTCAGCTTTGCCTAAAAATGAAGTCACGTCAAACATGCCTGGGCCTGCGCCAACACCGGTAAGTGTCAGACGATAGGGTAATAATACCGCCCCAATACCTACTTGTTTTGCTTCTAAAAAGGCCTTGAAGGCACTTTCTATAGATGCCGCGGAAAAGTCTGACAAATCGGTTAAAATTTGTTTCCACTCTTGCATGAAAGCGGTGGTTTCTGGTTTCCATTTTTTGCGGATGGTTTCGGCATCAAATGTATTGGGCTCAGTTAATAAATAGGCACCTTCTTGAAGGATGTCCTGCGCAAAAGTAGCGCGTTCTTTCATGAGTCCACAAATAATGGCTAAACGAGAAGGGTCAACGTTTAAGTTGTTTTGTAAAATCAGTGTTTCAGCAATTTGCTCGTCAGAAAGTGCACGCAAATACTGTTGTTGAAACCATTTAGTCTTGTTCGGGTCAAACTTTGCGCCTGCTTTGCTTACACGCTCCAGAGAAAATGCTTCGACCAATTCTTCGAGGTTGAAAATTTCTTGGGTTGTTCCCGGATTCCAGCCCAAAAGTGCAAGCATATTGATAAAAGCTTCTGGCAAATAACCATTTTCGCGATAGCCTGAATAGAGTTCGCCTTCTGCTGTTGTCCAATTCGTAGGGAAAACCGGAAAACCTAAGCGATCGCCATCGCGCTTGGAAAGTTTGCCGTTACCATCGGGTCTGAGTAGGAGTGGAAGGTGCGCAAATTCAGGACAATCCCAGCCAAATGCTTGGTATAAAAGAATGTGTAAGGGCGCTGATGGAAGCCATTCCTCGCCTCGAATCACATGGCTAATTGCCATTGTGTGGTCATCGACGATATTGGCAAGGTGATAAGTTGGCATGCCGTCGCTTTTGAAAAGTACTTTATCGTCGAGGTTGTTGGTGTTGACAACAACCCAGCCACGAATCAAATCATGAAAACGCACATCTTGATTGCGTGGCATTTTCATGCGGATGACATAGGGTTCGTTGGCAGCTAATAATTGCTCTACCTCTGATTGCGGTAGTGTAAGCGAGTTGCGCATGCTACTACGCGTAACGCTATTATATTGCCAGTTTGGCATGCCCATGTTTTTTGCTTGATCGCGCATGCGGTCGAGGTCTTCGGCGCTATCAAAGGCATAGTATGCTTTGTCTTCGGCTACCAATTGTTCAGCATATGGGCGGTACATTTCTTTGCGCTCTGATTGAACGTAAGGTCCGAAATCACCACCTAAACCAGGGCCTTCAGTTGGCATGATACCACACCAAGCTAAAGCATCCATGATATAATCTTGAGCTCCAGGTACAAAACGCGTTTGATCAGTATCTTCTATGCGAATAAGGAAGGTACCATTGTGCTTTTTGGCAAATAAATAATTGTAAAGAGCGGTGCGCACACCACCCATATGTAAGGGCCCTGTTGGTGACGGAGCAAAGCGAACGCGAACTGGAGTTGTAGACATAATATTTAAATAGGATGCAAAGATAATAAATTGGAAAAGAATCAAGTCTGAAATTGACTTGAGTCATGTTTAAAACGTGGTCCTTTTGAGACCTTTGTTTAAAATTCAACACTATGTCAGACAAATCATTCATTTACGATCAGCACCAGGAAAACCAAGATTGGCTGAAACGTTTAGATTTTTACAAAGAAGAAATTCAAATTTTACGTGAAAGACTAGAAGAGCTCACGCGTAAAAATACAGACCCGCAATTTTTGAAGTCCGTTGAGCATTTCCAAAATCAATTTTTGATTCAGAGAAACCACATCGACGAATTAGCTCATGATATTCGCATGAACGAAGGGAAATTAGTTCATGAAATCCTACAGAATCCTGTAGCCGTTGATCATCGAAAGGTCGAAAGCCATAATGCAGAGGCCGACTTCATGGATTTTTTCGAAAAGAACTTCGCTTCAACAAGAGCAGAATTTAATCAGATGGCATCCAAATGGATGTAGGATTTTAGAGAATAACTTTTTGGGACCTTCCTGCTTGATTTTTTAGAAAGTAAATGCCTTTAGTCAAATTTTTGATGGGAATGCGTTGCTTACCTTCATCAAATATAAAGGAGGCTTCTAACTGACCCATAGTGTTCAATAGGTCAAGTTGTAGTGTATTTTCACACATGATGTAGATGAATTCAGCATCTTGGCCTAATAACTTCCAATTGGTTAGATTTAAATTTTCAAGACCTGCTCCACCATCTAGGTTGATTTTCACGATGTAATCCAACACATTGGCACAAGAGTCATCATATATCGCATAATTGACCAATCCGCGGGTAATGTCGTCATAGCCATCCAAGATCAGGTTTTCGATGTAAGTAGAGTCTTGGGAGCAAAAACAATTGGCATTCACCTGGAAATTCTTGTCAGTGAGATTTTGTAAATTGTAAGAAGCGTTGAAACAAATGCTATTATTCTCAATTAGGGTAGAGTTAGGGCTGTAGGCTATGACAGCAACACCAATATTGTTATTATTGATAGTGTTATTGGTGAGAATTCCGTTATCACCAAGTTTGACAGCAATGTCATTGTTTTCAAAAACACAAGCAGTGATGTTATCAGATCCAGTATTGTCAATTGCTACACCGTTTCCTTCGAAGTAACAATTCTGAATGGTATGCCCAAAACCTTCAGCAAAAGCAAAGTCATTGTCAATAAATTGACAATTAGAAACCATTCCTGGTGAACCAACAATGTTGTTTCCATTTCCTTGAAACAAGCAATTGGTTACACTGATGAATTGTGCCCATGTGAAAGAACAGAAATTATTGATGAACTGACAATTATTGGCTGTTAGAGAGCCAGTGATAATTTGAGCAGCTTGTCCAACTCCATTTCCTTCAAATAAACAGCCTTCATAAACCATATTAGCATTCAATTGAACGCCGTAATTGTTGTTTTTAAACTGACAGTTGGTCCAATCGTAGCTCACACCAGGTTGAGCGATATCATTTGCGATTCCGTAGTAGCTATCATGCAACCTGAAGCGATCCAGTTGAACATTTCCGCCTTGCGACCCCTTAATATTGATACCATACCAAGTTTGTTGTCCGGGTATGCTGACATCGGTAGTTTTAAAAGTAATTGGCGCTGAATCGGTACCGATAGCAATGAGCGTTCCTCTCACTTCTAGGTATCGCAAGTTTCCAGTATTGAAAGAATAATCAGGAGTTACTTTGACTTCGACACCTGGTTCAATCGTTAAAGTCACTCCAGGAAAAACAACCATTGAGCCAGTCATGAGGTAAGGGCTATTTGCTGCGGTCCAAGTAGTATTTTGGTAAATACCGCCTGACACAGTGGTTTGGGAAAACAAATTTGCGAATACCAAAAGGAAGCATAATAGTAGCGTATATTTCATTTTGCTAAGTTTATTTTTATTCATTAAATAAGTGGGTTTTACAGACCTCGTCTATTTAAAACAAGCAAATTGTAATTTGGTTGTCCGAGTGCATCAAAATCTGTCATTAATTTTTTTTATAACAAAAAAAAGAGGGCAAGCCTGTGGCTTGCCCTCTTTTAGATATTCACTTGAGATTTTATTCAATCACAAATTCGCGTTTAACTGAACCATGAATTGTTTCAACATTGATGTAATAAACACCAGCTTTCAAATCTGAAGTATTGTATTCTAGAACAGGTAATTTGATATCGCTTTCACTAGCAATCTGACGACCTTGAATATCAACAATGTTGTATGCAACGATGTCAAGACCGTTTACTTGTGCGTAAAGTTTTGCGCTTGTAGGTACAGGGAAAACTGAAAAATTAACAGCCAATTGCTCTTCTACACCCATGTCGCAGTTCAAGTAGCTCATGTTCGCAAAATTGACATGGCAAGCAAAATGTGTTGAATCTATGTAAGGATTGCGATTCCCCTGAAGTACGGCAACATATTCGTGGCGCGCAATTTCGTAGTTGTCCGGTAAGTCATTAAAATGCCATGTTTTCAATGACTCTTGACTTTGATTGGCAGGTAATTGCCAGTTATTTCCAGACACGCCGTTGTAACAGGTAGCCATGTAGAATATAGAGCGAGCCGCATTTCCTTTTTGTTCAGGGCGTGGTTCATATACCAATTGGTTTCCTGAGTATCCAACACGTCCTCCTAAATAGGTGAAGACAACATTGCCATCAATATCCATTAACGGAAGATTACTACGCGGTGTGTTGGCTTGTTGCAGGTTTGTAGGCCATAGGTTATGTTGGTCGTTGTATTCAGGTTCTTCGGGATTGTCACATGGGAAAGTTGGCATCCAAGAATGTGAGTAGGTATGCTCTCTTGAATAACCAGTAGATGTCCATGTAAATGGATCGTTGAAAACTTTGCGCTCTCCTGAATAAACACATAGTACATATGATTGGCCATTTGTTGTGTCTCGCACTTCATACTGTGTAGCCATTGTGGTCAGGTAATTGTAGTAAGAAATGGAAGTGTGAGGGTTGATCAAAGCACTCAAATCTGTTAGGAAGCTAGATGATCCGGATTGAATACCTGCATAATAGTTACCGATTTGTTGACCTTGACTTGTCACATTTCCTGTAGCAGGATTTGTGGTTTTGTAATTTTGATATCCATTTGGCCCATTAAATGCATACACAGCGAAGTGGTAGTTGTTGTTGGCTTCAATATGACGCGGCGTAAATGCAGTACCGGCACCGATGTAGGCTACCTTTGCATTTCCGATGACATCACCTCTTTTGTAGGTTGTTCCGTCAATTGGAAGTCCAGCTACAGGGCCTCCAATGCGCCATAATACAATGTAGTTTTCTGCTGTAACTGCAGGGTATTCACCTGCTAAAGTATATGCTTTAACCAGTGGAAAAGTAATGCTTGCCGGATTAGAGGCTGGCTCTGTTGCGAGGTTGTTTGTCCCGATGCCATAAAGGTTGATGATGTATGGATTTTCATCGGTATCATCGTTGGCAAGTGAAAGCGTTGCCAAACGAGATCCAGGGCCACCTGCTGCATAATTGAGTGTAACCGTTTGTGTACTGTTCGGGCCAACGACTACATTGGCAGCGCAGCTGTAGTCTGCCGCGTTGGCACCAGTAAAGCTTGCTCCTGAAACGGTCAAATTTTGAACACCATAATTTTCAATTGTTATTGTGGTAGCTGCAGCAGTACCAACTACATAAGTATCGCCTGTCAATACATTATTTCCGTTGATTTTTACATTGATTTCTCTGGCCGGCGCAACATAAGTAAACATGTCCGAAATGCTTCTTGGTATCAACTGATAATTTGTGTTGAACTGTCCCATCAGACCAATAATGCTAATTGGACCAGATGGAATGGCAGAACCGTCAATATTTGTGGTGCCATTGATACGAACATCAAAAGTATTGGAACCATCAAAAATTTGCACGGTACTGTTTCCGGTAGCAAAGCTTCCTGTTTGTACGAAAGTCACGTTGTCAAAGCGAACAAGTTGTCCTTCGAGTGCCTCACCGGCACTCGGGATAGGAATGACAACTGGTGCGGGTTGTACTGCGGCTTGACCATGGTTCGTAAATGAATTGGTTGGAGACAACTCAAGTAAACCATTGAATTCAAAAAGCACACCAACTGCAGTGATGGAGTCACCTTTGATAATTGTGTTCAGGTTTGAGCCATAGCAAGCAATACCTGCTGTGCCATCTTGAATGTAACGGATTGGCCCTAATTCACTTCCGTTCGTAACCACCCCACTGACGGTAACGGTTTGTCCGATCCCGAGGTTGCGTACTTGTTCGATACTTTGAGCAAAGAGCTGCTGACCAAAGCAGAGCACTGCTAAACTGAATAATAGTTTTTTCATAGTTAGAATTGTATTGCTAGATTGACATTGAAACGCAATCCTTGACCAAACATAACGGTGGCAGATTGTGCATTGAATTGATCATAGATGCCGTTTGCATTGTTAGTGGCATCAGATATAAAAGAGGTGTTTAGTAGATTCGTGACGGCTGCTCCAAAACTCATCTTTTTGTAGCGATAACCCGCAAAAACATTGATTAAAGAATAAGAAGGAATTTTCCATGAATCGCGTCCACCATTGCTACCTTGTAATGAGAACGGATCGAAATTGGCGTAGTAGCGATCAAAAAATTGACCTTGCATTTTGATATAACCATTTTTTATTGGTTCATAACGCAAAGCAGCAGCAAGTGCGGTTTGGGCGGCATCACCCACATGAACGCCTTTGGCATCAAATGTGAATTCTAAAGAATCGTATTGTGGAATAAAGACTGTCTTGCTTGAATTCCAAATCCAATTACCATAGGAGAACATGAATTCAAACGATAATTTGGGAGTAATTTCCCAGGCCACATCGATTTCTTGCCCCAAGTGAATGGCATCCATGCCATTGATATTGACTCGGATGAATTCTGTAGGGTCATTGGGGTCTGGAACTGCTACACCGTAAGGAAACGGTTTGTTTTTCCAGTTCGTGAAGTAGGCATTGAAATTGACGCCAAAGTGCTTGTTGGTATAATGATAACCACCTTCAGCAGCATAGATGATTTCATTGACAATTTCACCAAAAAAGGAATTGGTATTGTTGTCAATTACATTTGAAAACTGCGGTGTTCGGTTCAAGTATCCTAAGTTGCAATAGATATCTTGAAACTTATTGAGTTTGTAGCTCAGTCCTGATTTGATGGTAATACCTGGAATATACTTCCAATCCGTGGCAAAATATGCTAAACCTGCTGAACTCGCATTATAAACTTGACCGTTATAGGTAATTGTGTCAAGCGCGCCAATGCGCAAAATGGTATCGCCGAGGTCTAGCACTTTGCGTTGAAAATAATCTACGCCTTTGTATCCGTTAACAATGCTTGATACATTGACAAACCAATTCACCTTGTCACCACTGTGCTCGATTTGACCAAATAAACCAGCATATTGCACGATGCCATCTCGATCTGCATTAAAGGTGTTTTTGGCAATTTTGTCGCCAACGCGTTTCATTGGATTGGGGTCATTGAAATTGGCAGTGCTGACAAAATAGTCGGCACCTAGAAGATTGGTAATGACTTGATAGTGACGCCCTTCATAATAACGGTAGTCAAGACCACCCGAAATAGCTGTTTTTTTGTTGTATTGGTAGTTGAATTGTCCAAGATAGCCCAGCCAAAAATGATTGTTCATGCTGGCCAAAAGAATTTGACTGGCTTTGATTTCGGTCGGCGAATAGATCGGATCAATGTTTGGGGTGCCAAATAGGGTATTTACTGTATTTTCTGTCACCATTTGATCCCAATCAATATTCATGTTGGAATCGCGAAGTATCGCTGATGAGTTAAAAATACTCGTGCCCCCTCCACGACCGATAGACAGGTATGCCAAGTTTGAAATGTCTAGTTTGTCATTGACTGACCAAAAATCTTTGAGTGTAATTTGCGGTTTGTTGTAAAAATTTTGACGCTCACTTAAAAATTCTTGACGACCTTCTTCATTTGTAATATAACCCCAGTGTTGGTTGTAACGAATACCTCGGTCATTGAGAATGAGCGAAGAATCATATGGAATGCCTAATTCTTGAGCGCTGGTAGCATCCCAATATTGTATCGATTGATTGTAGGATCGTTGCCCGTGTTTTTGTGGCGCTGCAAAAGCAGAAAGCGTGAGCAGGTGGTTGTCAAGGCGTTTTGATATTTTAGCATAGCCAAAGTATCCTTGTGTAGGCGTGCCGTCTACCCAACCTTGTCCTTGTTTGTAGGAGCCGGAGAAGGTGAGGCCCCATCCTGATTTGGTCATGCCCGTATTGTAGGAAAGCGAGCTGCGTAAGAAATTTCCTGTAGCAAATTCTTGTTTAAAAGTACCACCTTGCTTGGTTCCTACGCCTTGGGTAATGATGTTAATGGTACCGCCGATTGAAGGCATTGCAATTTTGGTAGCGCCGAGCCCACGTTGCACTTGCATTTGAGATGTAATGGCATCTAGGCCGAACCAGTTGGACCAATATACAGCGCCGTTTTCCATGTCATTGACAGGTACACCGTCAATCATAACGCCGACATTGCGTTGGTCAAAACCGCGGACATTGATGCGGGCATCGCCGTCACCGCCTCCCTGATTGGTGGCATAAACACCAGGTGTTCCGTTTAAAAGCATTGGTAAATCACGAGAGGCCAATTCCTCAGTGATTTTTTTAGTGTCAATTTTCGTAACTGCCACGGGAACATTCTGACCTCTTACGAGGTTGCCGATTACCCTAATTTCTTTTACTTCTTGAGTTTCCCCGATAGCAAAGTCTTGAACTACCATTGCTTTATTGAGCGTGATGTCATAGCGCAAAGTATCTTGTAAGGGTAAAGTAAAGACCAGCTGATACTTGCCAAAAGGGATATTCTTGAATTCGTATTTACCTTCTTCGTTTGTGGCGGTACGGGCAATGTAATCTTTACCACTGTAGAGTGTGATTTTTGCACCAGGAACCGTATTTTCACCGGGATTCATAGTGGCGGCACCTGAAATTGAACCAGTTTCTTGTGCGAGGATTGTTTGGGTAAAAATTACCGAAAACAGGGACAATAAAAATAAACGCATATTAGCGAATGATTACTTTATGAAGCGCTTGTTGGCCGTCAGTAAGTGTCAGTCGGATAAAGTAAACGCCTTGTAAAGCACTGAGGTCAAGTTCTAAGACCGCCTGACTAGGAGCAAGGTTGTATTCTTTTACCTGTTGACCTAGTGCAGAAATTACTTGAGCTTTACGCACTTGGTTTTGTGTTTTGATGTAAACTAAACCGTTGCTTGGATTAGGGTAAATACTTGGGCTAATGTTCGCAGTTTCTTTGACACTGTTTGCGTTGCAATCGCAGTTATGAGAACCTAAAGAAGTCCAGTTGCCGTCAAGGATTGGATTTCCTGAAGTACCATAGAGTGTATCTCCGTTGGCATCGAGGCGAACAACTACTGCCGGAATGCTATCCCATTCTAGGAGTGGATCAAAGAAAGATGGGTTGCCAACTTGACCCTTTAAAACAGTTGCTTTACGGATCATGCTGTGGTCTTTGGTGATCAGAACGCCAAGTCCAGTGCTGTACGGGAATTGACTAGACCAAGCACCGTCATTACCTGAGGCAGTCCCTGTTTCATTTGCAGGGTTTTCTCCAATTTTTCCGAAGACGTCAACAATGGCAAAGCCAGCAACATTCGTGGCATTAATAACTGTAGTTGCACTTGCAGGTAGCGTACCTTTTGCGAGTAGGATAGCGTCGTTTCCATTCCAGTAGAACGCATTTGAAGTGTTGTAGTCTGGGCAATAAAAACCATCTGCACGGCCCTGAAGTGAATCCCAAACAGGTGCTTCTTGTCCTGTGCCATTTGGATCGAGTTTTTCTAATACCGCGACATACACTCCTTTTGCAGGGACCGTACCGTTGAGTTGAATGGAGTTAGCTACTGTAGCAGTGGTAGCACCATTCGAGTAGCGGCTCACAAAATAACCCGATAAATTGATCGGATTATTGGTTGGGTTGTAGATTTCAAGCGCCTTGTTGTTTGACCAACCCTCAACATATTCAGAAATGAATAGCTCGTTGCAATTGTTTTGAGCATAGAGGTTAGCACCAAGAATGAAAATAATAGAAAGTAGAGCTTGCTTCATGAGTTTAATTTTTATCACCGAGCATTTAGCTTTGAAAATTTGTAACTTTCTATGGTTTCGGCATCAAAGGAGCCTCAAGGAGGTCATAAAAAGTCTGACACAAATTTAGTGCTTTTCAATTAAATCAAAAAATCTGTTGTCAAATCTATTTTATCAAAAAGTTAAGTCCAAAGGAAGACGCCAATTTTAAACTATGTATCTTAGGGGCAAAATAAATTTACTATGAAAAGTTTCTCTTGGTTTGTCCTCTTTTTCTTGCTGAGCCAATCAATTTTATCACAGGATTTGACTATTCCCCGAATCTGGAAAAATTATGAATTCACTGCGAAAGGTGCGGGTTCTTACCAAATGCTTCAAGATGGCGTGTCTTACACTGAACTAGATGAGAAGGGTGATTTAGTGAAAAGGTCACTCAATGAAACAGTGAAGGCAGAAATTTTAGTGAGTGCCGCAAAGCTTGTTTGGAATAATGTGCCAATCACAGTAGCAGGTTATGACTTCAATAAAGATGAACAAAAGGTTTTGCTTTGGACAGCTCCAAAAGCAATATACCGCAGAAGTTTTGAAGCATTCTATTTTCTTTATGATTTAAAAACCCAAAGTTTAACTGCCTTAGATGAAGAACACGCGCCTCAAACATTGGCAGAATATAGCCCAGATGGCACAAAAGTTTCGTACATCCATGGCAATGACATCTTTGTTAAAGATTTGCTTTCTGGTAAAGTCCGCAAAATGACTGAAGACGGCAAGCGCAATAAAATCATCAATGGAACCACAGACTGGGTATATGAAGAGGAATTTGCCATTACGAAAGCCTATGGTTGGTCGCCGGATAGTAAATACTTGGCGTTTTTGAAGTTTGATGAGCGGGACGTGCCTGAATTTCAAATGGCCATTTATGGTGAATTGTATCCGCAGCAATATACCTACAAATACCCTAAAGCTGGTGAAAACAATTCTAAAGTAAGCCTTTATTTACTGCAAGTAGCTAGCGGAAAGTCACAACAAATTGAGCTTGGTAATTATGAGTACATTCCAAGATTAAATTGGTCAGAGACCTCCAATCAACTCATCGTTCAGACGATGAATAGACATCAGAATGAATTGAATTATTGGCTTCTCGATTGTAATTCAAAACAAGTATCAACCAAACCGCTTTACCAAGAAAAATCTGATACATATGTTGAAGTAGATGACAATTTATGTATTCTAAAAGACGGCAAATCGTTTTTGCGTTGCAGCGAAATGTCAGGCTACAATCATATTTATCGTATTGGTTTTGATGGTAGTGTTCAGTCCATCACTTCAGGCAATTGGGATGTTATTGAGTTTTTAGGATTGGACCAAGAAGCGGCTGTTGTATATTATGCCAGTGCCGAACCAGGTGCGATCTATAAGTCGGTTTATGCTGTGCGTATAGATGGTTCTCAAAAAACGAATTTGACCCCTGTTCTAGGATATCACCATGCTGAATTCTTGAACGGAATGAAGTATTTTATACATAGCTATTCAAATGCAAATACACCACCCGTTATTTCGCTTAGAAAAGCATCCGGAGAGCTCGTTCGTACCTTGGAGCAAAACAATGATTTGCTTTCAAAAATGAAGAACGAAAGACTCAATCCAAGAACTTTCTTAACTATTCAAACGCCTGAAGTCACACTCAATGCGTCTTTGATTTTGCCACTCAATTATGATCCAGCTAAAAAATATCCGGTATTTGTCAATGTATATGGTGGCCCAGGACACAATGAAGTGTTGGATAGCTGGGATGGCAATGATTATTTTTTCCATCAGTTACTTGCCCAAAATGGTTATATGGTACTCAGTATTGATCCAAGAGGCACGCAATACCGCGGAACAGCATTCAAAAAGTCTACGTATTTACAATTAGGGAAGCTAGAGATCGAAGATGTACTTGCTGCCACAAAAGCGTTTGCCATGCGTCCAGATGTTGATGCAAGTCGTTTAGGCATCATGGGCTGGAGTTATGGTGGTTTCATGTCTTCATTGGCCATGACCAAAGGCCAAGGATTATTCAAAGTTGGTATTGCTGTAGCACCTGTAACCAATTGGCGTTATTATGACAACATTTACACAGAACGATTTCTAAGAACACCTCAAGAAAATGCAAAAGGTTATGACGAAAACTCACCGATCAATTTTGTAAAAGATATGCAGGGCAAATACTTCTTAATCCATGGTGCTGCAGATGACAACGTTCATTATCAGAATAGCATGGAAATGATTACTGCCCTCGTTAAAGCAAATAAGCAATTTGACTTATTTATATACCCGAATAAAAATCATGGGATTTATGGTGGAAATACCCGCAACCATCTTTTTGAAATGATTTTCGAATATATACAAGAGGAACTGTAAACATTATAAAATTATATGTGTTTTTTGTAAAGACTCTTGTTTGCAATTGCACATTCTTTTGTAATTTAGGCACGTCTTATCAAACGCATATACATCAATCCAATGAGCGAAACAGCCAAAATAGAACTAGACGGTAAAGTTTATGAACTACCTGTTATTGTAGGTTCTGAAAATGAAAAAGCAATAGACATCTCCAAATTGCGAGACCTAACCGGTTACATTACCCTTGATACAGGGTATAAAAATACGGGTGCCACCAAAAGTGCCATTACGTATCTTGATGGTGAGGAAGGAATTTTACATTACCGAGGTTACTCTATCGAGCAGTTAGCTGAAAAAGCATCGTTTATTGAAGTCGCATACTTACTGATCTACGGTAATTTGCCAAATCAAAAAGAATTGGATTCTTTTCAAGATAGCATTTGTAAGCATACATTGGTTCATGAAGATATGAAGCAATTTTTTGAAGCCTATCCTTCAAAAGCACATCCAATGGGTGTACTTTCTTCTATGGTGGCTTCTTTGGCTACATTTTATCCAGAATCGCTCGATCCAAACCGCAGTCCTGAAGCGAAGAATTTAACCATTCACCGCATTTTGGCCAAGTTGCCAACCTTGGCTGCATGGTCATACAAAAACCTCATTCGCCATCCGTTCATGTATCCGCGCAATGAATACGATTACTGCAAGAATTTCATGTACATGATGTTTGCTATGCCAACCCAAGACTACCACGTAGATCCGGTTGTCATTGATGCACTCAATAAATTACTTATCCTGCACGCAGACCACGAACAAAACTGTTCTACTTCAACCGTTCGTATCGTTGGTTCTTCGCAAGCGAATCTTTACTCTTCCGTCTCTGCTGGTATCTCCGCTTTATGGGGGCCATTGCATGGTGGTGCCAATCAAGAAGTAATTGAAATGCTCGAGCGTATCCATGCTGATGGCGGAAACGTTGACAAATGGGTTGCGAAAGCAAAAGACAAAGAAGATCCATTCAGACTCATGGGCTTCGGGCACCGTGTATACAAAAACTTTGATCCACGTGCCAAAATCATTAAAAAAGCTTGTGACGACGTCCTTGAAAAATTAGGTGTCAATGATCCTTTGCTCGACATCGCTAAAAAGCTAGAAAAAGTTGCCTTAGAAGACGAATACTTCAAAGCACGCAATTTATATCCAAATGTAGATTTCTATTCCGGAATCATTTACAAAGCCTTAGGTATCCCAACCGAAATGTTTACTGTGATGTTTGCCATTGGCCGTCTTCCAGGATGGATTGCACAGTGGAAAGAAATGACAGAAAATAAAGAACCAATTGGTCGTCCGCGTCAAATTTACACAGGTCATACCAACCGCAATTACGTTCCTATCGAACAACGATAATCAAACTTAACAATCAAAAAGGGCGCTCTACGGCGCCCTTTTTTATGTAATGTAAATATGAATGATAGCAGATTTTTCTGCGAAGAGTGCTATTATTCCTCCTTGCTTTCCCCGAATCTTTTGGTTCCTGAATAGGTTTCATAACATCTAAAACCACATTCGAGGTCACCGTTGAACACTTTATATTTTTTGCTTGGCTTAAGCCCAACACTTTTGAGCCCCTCTTCACTTGAACTAATGATCCAAGCTTTTGATTCGGTAAGGTCGTGTTTGAGCCAATTCCCAATATTTTCATAAAGTGGGCTGACGTCAGCCGCCATTCTTTCATCATATGGTGGGTTGGTCAAAACAAATACAGGCGCTTCTACTTTAAGCTTTTCAAAAGAACAGGATTGAACTTCGATAAAGCGCCCGAAAGAAAAGCCTCTTAGGTTGCGTCTGGCCTTTAGCACCATTTCATCCGAAAGGTCACCCCCCATGATCTTACACGGTAAAGACCTTACATTTCGCGGGGCGTTTTCATAAATTTCATCCCACATTGCTGCATCATAGTTTTTGAGGTTTTTAAACGCATAGTGTTGGCGCTCAATATTGCTCGGAATACCAGTAGCGAGTAAAGCGGCTTCTATAAGTAGTGTACCTGAGCCACAAAATGGGTCAACGAAGGTTTGTTGGCGATCCCAGCCTGAAAGTCGGATTAAACTTGCAGCAACTACTTCATTGAGCGGCGCAGGGCCAACCGCATTGCGGTAACCTCTCTGAAATAAAGGCAATCCGCTGGTATTTACAGAGATCGTGACTTCGCGGTCTTTGATGTAAAGGTCAAATAGGATACTTGGTTTTTTAATGTCGATGTTTGGACGTTCATCTTGCTTAGCCTTGAACTGATCGACAATGGCATCTTTGACAAGTAAAAAAGGATAGTGTGTATTTTTGAATATCGAAGAAAAAATGGCTCCCTTGATGGCAAAGGTTTTATTAACATCAAAAAGTTCGGTCCATTTTACTTTTAAAGCACGTTTATATAAATCCTCTTCTGATTGGATGTAGAAGCGTTCGATTTCTACTAATACTGCAATAGCACAGCGAATGTACAAATTGAGTTTGTAGACATCCTGCCAACTCCCGCGAATGCGTACTGCTCTGTTGAGTATTTCTGGATCAGTATAGCCTAACTCTGAGAGTTCATCTGCGAGCACTTCTTCAAAGCCATAGAAACACTTTAAAGTGATGAGTAACTCTTCTTTTTTGGCTTGTTCTTTTGAATGCATTCTTTCGGGATTCGTTAAATTTGTACAAAAGAACGAATTTGTTAAAGATCAGCACCTGCTTTATACTCCTTTTTTTTAGTCAATTAATTTTGGCTCAACAAAGACCAACCGTAGGAGTGGTGTTGAGTGGAGGCGGAGCTTCAGGTGTGGCTCATGTGGGTGTTTTGAAAGCCCTTGAAGAAAATCATATCCCAATCGATTACATTGTTGGTACTTCTGCAGGTGCATTGGTTGGAGCTATGTACGCAAGCGGCTATTCTCCGGATGAAATTGAGGCTTATGTACTTTCAGAAGCGTTTCAATTAATGGCCAAAGGTCAAAAGGAATTAGATAAACATTATTTTTTTTATCAGGAAGACCAACATGCTTCCATGTTTAATTTTACGCTTTCGCAAGACAGCATATTAAATAAGTCATTGCCTTTGTCTTTTGTTGACCCTAGTTACTTTGATTTTGAAATGCTTCAAATTTTTGGCCGTACGAGTGCCAGTGTCCATGAAGATTTCAATCAATTACTTATTCCATACCGTTGTGTGGCATCTGCGGTTGAAAGTAAAAAGAGTGTTACGTTTTCAAAAGGAAAGCTCAACGAAGCGGTTCGTGCTTCCATGACTTTCCCACTTTACTTGAATCCTATTCGAATTGATGGTGTTCTTTATTTCGACGGCGGACTCTACAATAATTTCCCAATCGACGTGCTATACCGCGATTTTCAGCCAGACATCATTATCGGAAGCAATGTTTCAAAAAATTTAGCGCCCGTTTCAGAGCGCGATTTCATAGGATTGGTTACCAGCATGATGACCACCCCTACCAACTATAATTTACCTTGTTCGGAAGGGATCATTATTGAGCCAAATACACAAGTTGGAACCTTTGATTTTGAGGCGGTCAAACAGGCTATTACGGATGGTTATCAGGCAACTATTGCACAGCTACCAGCTATTAAAAAATTAGTGGATTTTGAGCAAAATGCAGCAGCGCTTTCATCGAGGAGAAGTGCATTCAGGTCGGAGCTAGTACCTTTGAAGGTTACCTCTGTGCTTGCTTACTCCGATAAAAAGCAAGATGTCGGTTTTGTCAGAAAATCAATACAGCCAAAACGTTCCAAATTGATACTTGACAGTGCCTTACTTGAGAAGCGCTACTACAGAACTTTAGCGGCACCGTATTTAGGTTTTGTATATCCAACTTATGAATTGCGCAACAACGAAACTTTGCAACTCAAGTTAAAGGTCAATAAGTCCAATGCTTTTAAAGTTGATTTTGGCGGCATGTATTCTTCAAGGGCTATTAACACGGGTTATCTTTCACTGGCCTACCGCAGGTTGGGTAGGGTAGGACAGACTTTTTCTGCCAATTCATATTTTGGTAAATTCTATGGTTCCGGGAAGGCCCAATATGAGCTCACTTTTCCTGGTCGGATGCCAATTAGTTTTTCAGCTTATTTTACACTCAATCGCTGGGATTACTTCCGGAGCTTTGCAACTTTTTTTGAAGATGTTCAGCCTTCATATTTAATACAAAACGAGAGCTACGCTGGCATTCAATTAAAATTACCTTTAGGTTCACATAGCAAGCTGACAGCCAATGCGCGTTATTTTTACTTAGATGATCAATATTATCAAACCACTTCTTTTACCAAGGAAGACACCGCCGATTACACCACTTTTTATGGCGAAAGCTTTTCTTTGGAATACTCGAGAAATACACTGAATCGCAAACAATTCGCGTCAGATGGCACTTTACTTTCGATTCGAGCTAAATATATTCTTGGAGAAGAAATGACTTTTCCGGGTTCCACCTCAATTTCAAACGATACGGTGCAAAAAAACCACGAATGGCTCAGTTTGCAAATGGAATTATTGACCTTCCCTTTTGAAAAGAAGCGGATGCTGAGTGTTGGGTTTCATTTGAAATCTGTCCTCAATAGTCAATCGTTATTTGCTAATTATACTGCTAGTATGTTGGCACTACCAGGTCTAAATGTGTTGCCCGACCTAGAAACTTATTTCATTGCACCTTATCGATCTACGCAATTTGTTTGTGGTGGTGTTCAATGGATACTGAGTCCATATAAAAATATTGACCTCAGACTAGATACCTACGGTTTTCTTCCTATTATTCAGCTGCAACAAAATCAAGATGGTACATTTAGTTATGCCAAACCATTGAAAGGTAGAACCGTTTTGGCGTCTGCTTCTTTTGTTTACCACTCACCCATTGGCCCGGTAAGGGCTACACTCAATTATTTTCCCAAATATGCCCAACCCTTTCAGTTTCAGCTCGGGTTCGGATACATTTTATTTAACGAACGTGCAATACGCTAACATATGAATCACAATTATCACCTCAACGGAATTCAACAAATGGGCATTGGTGTGCCAAATGTCCCTGAAATTTGGACTTGGTATCGCAAGGCTTTTGGTTTAGATGTCAAAATATTTGAGGAGGCAGCACCTGCTCCACTCATGACCCGCTATACTGGAGATGTCGTGCATCACAGGACTGCCACCCTTGCGTTAAATATGGCCGGAGGCGGTGGCTTTGAAATTTGGCAATTCACCTCTCGCAATACAGAAAAAGCCAATTTTGAGGTGCAATTAGGCGACTTCGGTGTCTACATTTGTAAAATTAAGTCTGCAGATGTTGTGCATACCCAAAAGCACCTGGTGTCAATAGGTGCCAAAGTTAGCGATGTTTTCAAAGACCCTGCCGGACGTCAGACTTGCTATGTTCAAGATCCAAATGGAAATTATTTTCAAATCATTGAAGGTGCTTCGTGGTTTGCAGCGAGCAAACATCCATCCAAATGTGGAGGGGTAGCCGGCGCAGTTATTGGCGTTTCGAATATGGAAAAAAGTATGGCCTTTTACCGCGATTTACTCGCCTATGAGCAAATCGTTTTTGATGTAAAGGGTCAAGAAGAAGCATTCAAATTTATGCCCAGAGGAGAAGCCGAGTTTCGTCGTGTTTTATTGACGCATCCCAATGTGCGTTTGGGTTATTTTGCGGCGTTATTAGGAATTACAGAAATCGAACTCATTGAATTACAGACGCCAAATGTTGCCAGACCAATCTTTGAAAATAGATTCTGGGGCGATTGGGGCTTCATTCATTTGTGCTTTGACGTGCAAGGTATGGACGCGCTAAAAACGCGCTGTAATGAATTCGGTGCGCCGTTCACCGTAGACTCTGCCAATTCATTTGACATGGGCGAGGCGGCAGGTCGCTTCTCGTACATCGAAGACCCAGACGGCTACTGGATTGAATTTGTAGAGACGCACAAAGTGCCTGTCATGAAAAAGTGGGGTTGGTACATCCACCTTAAACAAGGCAAAGCCCTTAAGCATTTACCCAAAATACTGCTCAAGGCGCTTGGCCTCAACAGGGTTAAATAAGTCCTTTAACTTTCAAGAATTCATCGAGGCTATCGATATCCGAGAACAAAACTTCCCGGGCTTTACTTCCTTGGAAAGGCCCGATGATGTTCATGCCTTCTAATTGATCCACAATGCGTCCGGCTCTGTTGTAGCCGAGCTTCAGCTTGCGCTGTAATAAACTCGCTGAGCCTTGTTGATTGATCACTACAATGCGCGCTGAATCAACGAACATAGGGTCAATTTCATTCATATCAAAATCACCGCCACCTTCAGCGCCTTCCGGCACATACTCTGGCAAAATGAGTGCTTCAGGATAAGCGCGCTGCGAACCGATGAAGCTACATATTTCTTCCACTTCTGGTGTGTCAACAAAACCACACTGTAAGCGCTTCATGTCTGAACCAGTAGAAATCAGCATATCGCCTCTACCAATTAATTGATCGGCACCTGAAGCGTCTAGAATTGTTCTCGAATCAATTTTAGATAACACCCTAAATGCAATACGCGCTGGGAAGTTGGCTTTGATCATACCTGTAATGACATTCACAGAAGGCCTTTGAGTAGCTACAATTAAATGGATACCAATGGCCCTGGCTAATTGTGCAATCCTTGCAATTGGATGCTCTACTTCTTTGCCAGCAGTCATGATGAGGTCTGCAAACTCGTCGATCAGGACTACAATATATGGCAAGTAACGGTGTCCTTTCTCCGGGTTGAGTCTTCTTCCGATGAATTTGGCATTGTATTCTTTTATGGTTCGAACCCCCGCATCTTTCAATAATTCGTAGCGTTCATCCATCTCGATACACAAGGAATTGAGTGTATTGACCACTTTAGACGTGTCTGTGATGATGGCATCTTCTTCTCCAGGTAATTTAGCCAAGAAGTGACGTTCAATTTTGTTGTACAAGGTGAGTTCAACCTTCTTTGGATCTACTAATACAAACTTAACTTGCGCAGGATGCTTCTTGTAGAGAATAGAAATTAGAATGGCATTAAGGCCTACTGATTTTCCTTGTCCAGTAGCACCAGCTACAAGCAGGTGAGGCATTTTGGTAAGGTCAAATACGTAGGTTTCATTGGTGATGGTTTTACCCATGACAATTGGCAATTCGCCGTCAAAGTTTTGAAATTTGTCAGAAGCAATTAAAGATCGCATGGAAACCATTTCTGGATTTGAATTTGGCACCTCGATACCAATAGTGCCTTTGCCAGGAATAGGTGCAATGATGCGAATCCCGAGCGCAGATAAACTTAGTGCGATGTCATCCTCGAGGTTTTTAATCTTTGAAATACGTACACCAGGTGCAGGAACGATTTCGTAAAGTGTGACAGTTGGCCCAACAGTAGCCTTGATTTTTGCGATGTCAATTTTGTAGTGCGATAAAGTTTCGACAATGCGATCTTTATTGGTTTCGAGTTCTTCTTTACTCACAGAAACACCAGAGCTAGCATAGTCTTTCATGAGGTCAAGTGGCGGTAGCAAATAGCCATCGAGGTCTTTGGTGGGGTCGTATTCTCCAAATTCTCTGACCAAGTTTTTGGCAACGTTTTCTTCATCACTTAAGCTCAATGCTGCGGCAGGCATCGCTTGTACGACCGGAGCTGGTTCAATAGGATCTTCCCCTAATTCGATTTCAAAACTGTTTTCAGCGTTTGCATCTGATTGAAAACCATCAACTTCAAGCAAATTTTCTTCAGGAGCGATTTGAGGTTCAGGGCGCTCATCTTCTTTGATAGAAACAATCAGTTCGCTTTGCTCTTCAAAAACGTCATCGTCGTCAAAATGAACCGTCTGAGAGACATCGTCGGCTTTGATTTGGTCCTCGCGAATGGTATTTACAACATATAAATCGTCAAAGGGTGCTGCACTATCTTGAAGCTCTTGCGCAGCAACTTCCTCGGATTTATTGCCAAAAAGACGATCAAAAAGTGCACGGTAATTTGGGTTAAAGAGTAGGGTGGTGAGCACAAAAAAGGTAACGATGTGTAGCATCAATGCACCAAAATTTCCGAGCGTAAGTTGTAGCCACTCATTGATGTAAAAACCGAATGTTCCACCTGCGTAACTTACCTGTGTGCTGAAAAAGCCTAAAAAGACAGAGCCCCAAATCAGGTATGCTATGGTGACGGTGGTTGCGCGTTGTAGTGGAAGTAGGGTGGTGTTGAATAATACCCGAACCCCCATCAAAAACATAATGAAAACGAGTCCGAATGCTCCGATTCCAAATCCTTCGTAGATGAGTAAATGAGAACTCCAGGCTCCAAATTTGCCAAGCCAGTTTTCTGCTGCGGGCACATTTTGGTTGAAAATATAGCCTAAAAAATTGCGGTTCAAGAGGTGATCTTGATCTTGTTTCCAAGTGAAGAGATAGGAGACACAGGCCAAAAGCAAATAAATACTGAGCAGTGATAAGATGGCACCTGTAACCAATTTGATTTTGCTTAAATCAAAACGGTTTTTTAAATCGCCCACTGCGCGCGCTTTTTTATCCTCTTGGGGTTTAGCGGGGTTGCCCGTTGCTTTTTTAGATTTGGGAGCAGCAATAGGCTCTTCCTTTTGTTGATAAGGTTTCGCGCTTGATTTTGGGATGTATTCGTTGTCTTCCATAAGGTCATTACGTGTAATCTAACGAAAATACGCTAAAGCGGTACATCAAAAGTGCATTTCAAAGAAACCTATAAACACCCCGGTGTTAGTTTGATAAAAATAGATTTAAGTTATTGTTTATTAGACCATTGTAAGAAGGCGTCAAGACTTAGAATCTTGTATTTTTTGTCCGGCATAAATAAGCTTTGCGGTGGTAAACGTCGGTCTATTTTTTGTAATTCAAAAGCCATCAAACCATTTTCAGTTGGAAGTTGCCCTTTGGTGGGTAGTCCTGGGGCATTATTTAATCCTACAAAATACTGTGCATCAACTCCTTTTGTATAAAAAATCAGGGTGTTCCCTTCGGGAAATTCAACATTTGCTTCGCGGCATTTAAGACCTGCAATGGTCTGTCGTGCGCCGTTTTTGTGGTAAATGTATTGCGCACTTTCAGACACAGTGTCTTTGATTTGAACAGCAAAAAATTGCCCGTCAATTTCAATTAAGGAGAGTAATTTTTTCTTTTTTAAATGATGGATTGTTTCCTGATTTTTACCATTTGACAGTAAATATTTGATTCTGACCAGCGAGTCTCGGGCGTAAATAAAAAGTTTGCCGTCAATGGTGTCTTTTGTCACAAAATCTATGGTTGTGATGTTGTATTCTAAGCTGCCAACAAAGGGCTTTTGGGCTGATATCCCAAGTGCGAGGAGACTTATAGCAAGCGCAAAAAGAAGTTTAAGCATAAACAAAGCTAAGAATAGTTGTGCTGCTCGTGGTCATTTGAGTCATTTTTTGCGGATTTTCATCTTATCTTTGTCACAGCCCCTAAAGGGTCCTAATATGCCAAAAGCAATACACTTTATTTTCAATCCTTCTGAGATTGGTGCCGGAACACGAGGTGCTTCTCTTGGTCCTGAGGCAATCCGTGCAGCTGCCAGAGCAAAAGGCAGTTCTTTGTTTGCCGAGCACGAAGTTAAAACCACCGTTCATTACAACGAGTTACTTGATCAAAAGAGCCCATATACGTTTGCAAAAAATATTGATGGTCTTCAAAAAGTTTTTGTTTCGTTAGAGGCGAATATTTCAGAAAGTATTGAGCACAATGCATTTCCGCTTCTCATCGCTGGTGACCACAGTTCTGCAGCAGGTACCTTAGCGGCCCTCAAAAAGAATTATCCAAACCAACGAATTGGTGTTGTTTGGATAGACGCACATGCCGATATTCATTCGCCTTACACCACTCCTTCGGGAAACATGCATGGCATGCCTATAGCGGCGGCGCTTGGTCTGGATCACCTTGATTTGGCAAAAAACGAGGTCGACGCCCCAACTCAAAGTTATTGGAATGCGCTTAAATCGCATGCTTTCAAGCCGCAAGACCTCATTTATATTGGTGTCCGTGATACCGAAGCGGAAGAAGAGGCAGTAATGGCTCAACTCGGGCTGAGGAATGTTACCGTACAAGAAATACGTCAGAAAGGTTTAGAAAATTGCCTCCAAGAAATTTCAGAAAGTTTAGCTCCTTGTGATTTGATCTATGTTTCTTTTGATGTCGATAGTATTGATCCACTTGAAACTTCTTATGGTACGGGTACTCCAGTCGCTAACGGAATTAGTTTCAAAGAAGCAGACACCTTACTTCAATTTTTCTCCCAAGACCCAAGACTCTGTGCTTTAGAAATTGTAGAAGTCAATCCTTGTCTGGATGACGAAAAAAACAAAATGGCTGAGCAAGCCCTATTTTTAATCGAGAATATCATTAGTCACCTTCAATAATTCATGGAACAACACATCCGACAAGCACTTCTTGAAGCAGCACCGAGCTTATTTGGTACTGCAATATCAGATTCTCTTATTCAGTTTCAACTCACCAGACGAGACATGGAAGGAGACCTCACATTGGTGGTGTTTCCATTTGTAAAAATGCTGCGTTGCTCGCCACAAGAGGCGGGAGACAAGCTTAAGAATTGGATTGAACAAAACATTGAAGGCGTTTCTCATTGTATTGTTGTCAATGGGTTCTTAAATATAGTGCTGCAGAAAAGCTATTGGATCAATGCACTGAACCAAATGCAGCAAAATGCACAGTTTGGCTTACAAAGCCCTAACTCGAAACCAACAGTCATGGTGGAGTATTCTTCACCAAACACAAATAAACCACTACACCTAGGTCATCTCCGCAATAATTTCTTAGGATATTCGGTTGCTGAAATTTTAAAGGCAAACGGACACAAAGTGGTGCGTACGCAGGTTATCAATGACCGCGGGA
>CAYPVA010000002.1:0-32908 GCA_964414045.1 uncultured Lishizhenia sp.
TTTTTTATTCCCACAAAATCAAACCGCATGAAAATGAAACCCAATCTCTCCTTCGGGTTGCTTTGTCTATTTTTTGGCTTGTCAGTACAAGCTCAAAAGTATGACCTCGCAACGTGCTTGCGCTTGGCCGATTCAGCCAATGTACAAATTAGAAATGCGCAACTAGATGTCGCTATCAATGAAAGTCAGCGTTCGGCTTATTTGTCAACACGTTTGCCGTCCTTGAATTTTTCGGCCGACTACCGCTATAATGCCGTCATTCCCGGGCAGGTTGTTCCTGCTCAATTTTTTGGTGGTGCACCCGGTACTTTTGCTGAAGTTAAATTTGGCGTTCCAATTGTATTGAGTAATACAGTTCAGCTCAATCAAATTCTATTTAATTCTCAAGTGAATTATGGTTTGGCAGCCTTGCGCATCAACAGCGAGATTGTCAAAATCAAGCGCGACATGACCATTCAGGAAGTGAAGTACCAAGTGGCTAATACCTATTTCATTTTACAAGGTGTTTATCAGCAGTTGCGTTTCTTAGATAGCAACGCCACCAACGTGAAACGCATGCTCAAAAACATGGATTTATTGGTGAGTCAAGGCATGTTGGTACAAACAGAAGCTGACAAAGTGCGGATTAATCTCTTGAACATCGAAAACAACAGCGCTAATTTATTGGCTACCAAAGCTCAATTAGAGGAGTTATTTAAAATCATGATTGGCGTTGATCCCAAAAGCCCAATTGCGCTCAATGATGATCAGATGGTACAACAAACACTCCTTTTGGATCCTGAACAAGCCAATCTCTATGCTTTACAATTGCTCGAGCAACAGCAAAAAATGGCGCTTGAAGAAGCCAAAGGAATTAAAATGGGTTACCTGCCTAACCTGAATCTCTACGGGATTTATCAGTACAATGTAAACATGAATCCGGAAACCGATTTCAGGACTGGTATTGATGGTGCTTTTATCGGTTTGCGCATGGATTGGAATTTATTTGATGGATTAGATAAACATCATAAGGCAGCGGTGAATGCGCTCAAACAAGAGCAAATTCAGGCGCAGCAAGACCTCACACGTTTGCAATTGCAGCAACAGGCTGAACAAAACAAGCGCAATATCACAGTCAAAGCGGCAGCATTAGAAGTGTCGAAAGAACAACTCAATTTGGCTGCCTCAGTGCATAAAAATGCCGCGCTCAAATATAAAGAAGGTCTCATTTCAGTCAATGATTTCTTGTTGGCACAGACCGGACTTGAGCAAGCTCAGGCTGGGGTTGTTGCTGCCTATGTAACGCTCAGACAAGCAGAATTAGAATACTTAAAAACAAACGGAAACATCAAATAATTTATCATGAGAAGAATCATCCTTATCTCCATCGCTGTCATCGGTGTACTCGCCATTACCGTAACAAAACTTCTTTCAAATGCAGAGCAAGCGAAAAAGAAAATTTACATACATGACCTCGAGACAGCTGTTTTGGTAGAAACAGCAAACCCGGTTGCCAACTACACTTTTGAAAGTGCATTTTCTTACCTCGGTGTCTTTGACGCCATGCATCAAAATAATGTTGCCTCAGAAGGCTCAGGTAAATTGATTGACATTCTTGTTAAAGAAGGTTCGCAGGTTCAAAAAGGACAACTCATCGCCAAACTTGACGACGAACTGATCCAATTGCAAATTGAAAATGCCAAGCTCAATATTGCGCAATTAAAGAACGACAACGCGCGTTTTGCCAATTTGCGCAAAGAACAGGCAGTTTCTTCAGTTGAAGCTGAAAAAATGGAATTGGCATTGAAATCGGCAGAGGTACAGCTCAAACAACTGCAAAAACAACTGAAGGGTTGTAAAATTGTTGCGCCGTTTTCAGGAGTTGTTACAAAGAAAATGGCAGATCTCGGTTCTATGGTGATGCCGGGTACGCCAATTGTTGAGCTGACAGATATTGCACAACTCAAATTATCTATTTCCGTACCTGAACGCGATGTACTTAAATTTAAAGTAGGCCAAAAGGTAAGCGTAAGTGTTGATGCACATGAAGGTGAGCAATATAACGCAACCGTTTACAGTACCTCAGTTCAGGCCGATGCCTTGCACAATTTCAAAGTCCAAATTTTGGTTTCGAATAAAGCCAATGCAAGAATACTTGCCGGGATGTATGGTAGTGTGACCTTGCAAAGTAATAAATCTGTTACAGCAATGGCAGTTCCGAGAAAAGCATTGATTGGGTCAACAAAAACACCTCAAGTTTATGTTGTGAGAAACGGTAAAGCAAAACTCACAAGCTTTAGCCCTGGCACTTCGGATGGCAACTACCTAGAAGTAGTTTCAGGTTTAACTGCAAGTGATCAAATTGTAGTGAAAGGCCAAGTGAATTTAGAGGACGGTATGAATATCAAACGCAATTAATAGCCACATGACACTGACAGAATTGGCCATCAAAAGGCCCTCCTTTATCATCGTGATTTTCACCATTTTAGTTGGTGGTGGACTCATTAGTTATAAACAGCTTTCTTATGAGTTAATGCCAGATTTTTCGGCGCCACTCTTAACCATTACTACAGCCTATCCGGGCGCGTCTCCCTCCACGGTAGAATCTCAGGTGTCAAAACCCCTTGAGGATGTCTTGAGTGGGATGGAAAACGTAGATGAGGTAACTTCTTTCTCTTTTGACAACGCATCTTTTGTACTGCTCGAATTCAAAGCATCGGCAAACATCGATGACGCACTTGAAGATGCGCAACGCAAAATCAACAATAACCTCAGTAAGCTCCCTGAAGATGCTTTAAATCCGGTGGTGGCTAAAATTGAGCCAAATGCCACACCAGTACTTCAATTGAGTGCGGTTGCGCCAAAAATTTCAGATGCTGAATTGATGCGCTTGATGGATGAACAACTTTTGCCACAAATCAAGCAGGTGAAAGGTGTGGCTGAAGTTCAAGTAATTGGTGGCGAGCGCCGTGCTTTTCGCGTCAACGTTGACAAAGATAAAATGCGTAAGCTTGGCCTTTCTTTGGCGCAAATCAACCAAGCGGTGGCCATGTCTAATCTTGATTTCCCGACGGGTAAAGTCAAGAGCAGCACCGAACAAATTACGGTACGTCTGACTGGAAAATACCAAAATATAGCGGATTTAAGAAATTTGGTTATAGTCGCCAAGGGTACGTCTTCTATCAAGCTCGGTGACCTCGCTGAGGTGGTTGACGCCAGTGATGATCAAGTGACCATCAGCCGTCTGAATGGCGTCAATGGAATTGGTCTTCGCATTAAAAAACAAAGCGACGCCAATGCCGTAGATGTAGCTAAATTGACCAAACAGAAATTTAAAGATCTCGAAGAAAAATATGCCAAAGAGGGCTTGAAATTTACGATTGCGACGGATACATCGATCCCAACCATTGAATCTGTGGATGCGGTAATTCATGACCTAGAATTAGCGGTTTTGCTTGTTGCATTAGTTATGTTGTTGTTCTTACATACCATTCGCAATGCATTTATCGTATTGGTTTCGATTCCAGCATCTTTGATTTCGACATTTGTTGCCATGTATTTGTTGGGCTACACACTTAATTTGATGACTTTACTTGCGATGTCTTTGGTTATCGGAATTTTAGTCGATGACTCCATTGTGGTCTTAGAGAATATTTATCGCCATCTTCAGATGGGTAAAAAACGCAGGCAAGCTGCCCTAGATGGACGAAATGAAATTGGATTTACCGCATTAGCGATTACGTTAGTGGATGTTGTGGTGTTTTCGCCAGTCGTATTTATTGAAGGAACCATTTCAGATATCTTACACCAATTCTCAATAGTCGTGGTCATCTCCACTTTGATGTCCTTGTTTGTGTGTTTTACGTTAACTCCTTGGTTAGCATCTCGTTTTGCCAAAGAAGTTAAACTCAATCCAAAGAAACCTTTTCAAGCTCTGTTGTTGTGGTTTGAACGCCGCATTACCATTTTCACTGATTCATACGTGAAGATAGTAGGGTGGGCGCTCCGACACAAAATTTCTATGGGCCTTATAATTATTGTGATTTTCGTGGCTTCTTTTTCAACCATGGGTCTTGGAATTGTTGGTCAAGAATTCGTCTCACAAGGTGACCAAGGTAAGTTCATGCTTAAACTCAAGTACGAGAAGAGTGCCACATTTGCCGAAAACAACCTCACAACAATGAAAATTGAGCAGTTACTATTGGCTCAAAAAGACATGATTGACATCGTGTTTTCCAATGTTGGTGGACCAAGTGCTGGCTTAGGTGCTGCTGCATTTGGTTCGGAAAACCGCTCAGAAGTAACGGTGATGATGAAAAAAGGGAAGCAAAAAGAAATCCCAACGGTAGAATACATGAATGCCATCCGAACGAAGATTGAAAATGAGTTTCCTGGAGTTGAAGTGAAGGCCCTTAACATGGGATTAATCGACTCCGAACAAGCGCCAATTGAAATCTTTATTTCTAGCAATGACAAAGAACTAATGATGAAGGAGGCACAACGCCTGAAGCATGCCATCAAAGCAATGAAAGGCGCAAAAGACCCTTCCCTCAGTACTGAAGACATCACGCCCGAGGTAAAAATTGCGCTCGATCGTGAAAAAATGGGGCAATTAGGTGTGAATGTTGCCGCTGTAGGGATGCAACTCCAGGGTGCACTATCAGGAAACGACGACAGTCAAATTGATTTGGCAGGTTCTGAATACGACATTCGCGTAATGCTAGACGCAGCCAATCGAAAAGATATTCAGGACGTTGCAGAAATGAGTTTTACCAATAATGAAGGGAAGCAAGTACGCTTAAGCGATTTTGCCAAAATTAGCGTAGATAACGCAGCTGGAACATTGGAACGCAAAAATAGAATTCCGAACACAACCTTGCGTTGTTATGTTTTGGGTACTGCTCCTGGTACAGTTGCCGCGTCT
This sequence comes from uncultured Lishizhenia sp., assembly GCA_964414045.1. Lineage (GTDB taxonomy): Bacteria > Bacteroidota > Bacteroidia > Flavobacteriales_D > Crocinitomicaceae > UBA952. The sequence continues at coordinate 4,904 of CAYPVA010000002.1, forward strand.
ATTGAAGATTACCTGAAAAAAGAACCGCTTGATCCAAACGTTCGCCTTACTTGGGGTGGTGAAATCAAGCGTCAAAAAGAATCTTTTGGTGCACTTGGCACTGCAATGGGTATTGGTGTCATCTTGGTTTATTTAATCATGGTAGCACTCTATGACAACTTTGTTTATCCTTTTGTAGTACTCTTCTCTATCTTGGTTTCCTTGGTTGGCGCCATCTTAGCGCTGGCCTTGACCTCTTCAAACATGGGAATCTTTACCATGTTAGGCATGTTGATGCTACTTGGGCTTGTGGCTAAAAATGCCATACTCATTGTCGACTTCACCAATCACCTGAAAGAAAAAGGCATGAGTACATATAATGCCCTTTTAGAATCAGTGCGCGAAAGGATGCGCCCTATCTTAATGACCACTATTGCAATGGTTATTGGAATGGTTCCGATTGCAACAGCAACCGGTTCTGGGGCAGAATGGAAAAACGGTTTGGCGTGGGTGTTAATTGGCGGTTTAACCAGTTCCATGTTCCTGACAATCATTGTGGTTCCGATGATGTATTATGTTGTGGACCGTATCCAAGCCAAAATTCAATTCAAGAAATTAGCGAAGCTGGCCGATATTGACGTTGCAGCGCAAGATGAATGATTAGCTACAAACTTGCAAAGCATTGAATGAATAGAAAACAAAAGAGGCGGCCTTTGGCCGCCTCTTTTGTTTTGAAAGCATTTTTTCTATCTAGATTTTGATTGAACATAGCGATAAACTCTACGGGTCAAGTAAATATTAATGAAAATCACGGCAATCACTACATAGCCTAAGGTGTCAAAGCGTTCGAGCGGTGCGTGTTCATTGGCTTGTAGGACAATCTTACCACCAATCAAGGCAGCAATGCCTCCTGCCATTTGTTGCAAAGAAGAATTGATGCTCATGAATGCGCCGCGGTCTTTGGCTTCAGGAACTGAGGTGGTCAGTGCTTGAGATGGGACCATTCTGGCCATGATGCCACCCATCATAAATACATTGACTATGATGAGCACTAAAAGACTGCTTTGTCCTAAATGTACGTAAACCAAAACAGAGACAACCATCGTCAATGATGCTATTAAAAACAACTGAAATTTATTGACCTTATCTGCTATCCAGCCAATAAGCGGCATGATCATAAAAGTTGAGATTCCGACAATCATGAAAAGTAGCGGCAATTCTTTTTGAGAAATCCCAACATTATTCACAGCAAACGCACTGCCCCAAGGCATCATAAAATAGCCACCTAAAGACATAAAAGCCGTGGCCATGAATCCGATCCGGTAATTGCGGTTTTTGATGGTGGCTAATAGATGTGAAAAGGCAGAATGTTCACTTTTGAGGGCAAGGTGCGCATTTATAGGTCTTAATGCAACTAATATTGCCACTAACATGCCTATGGAAAGCCCAACTATCAAATAAAAAGGTGTTTGCCAATTGTATAGATCAGCAATGTATAAACTAAGTGGTATGCCAATAATTTGACTTAATCCAAAGCCCATTTGCATGAATCCCATGACGCGTCCACGCTGTTCCAAGCTAAATATGTCAGCTACAATTGCCATGGATATAGAAGACATGACACCGCCAAAAATACCTGTGAGAATTCGGGCCCATACCAAATGAATATAGTTGTCAGCCAAGCCGCAAAACAAGGTTCCAATGATAAAGCCACTGTAAAAGAAAACGAGTAAGCGTTTGCGGTCAAAGCGATCGGCAAAACCAGCGGTCAGAAACCCTGATATTCCGGCGGCTAGCGCATAACTCGAGACTACAATGCCAAATTGGTCAGGTTTGACCTTGAAATCTTTCATGAGTAGATCACCAAGTGGCGACATCACCATAAAATCTAGAACTACGGTAAATTGTGTTAAGGCCAGAATAGCGACAGCGAGCCATTGATACCTTGATAAAGGGTTTGTATTTTTCACCTTGCAAAGATATCAAACAATAAAGTCATGTGTTGTTATCAATAAATTATCTTAATGAATCAAGGAGATTTTTCTTTCCCTCACATGATTGCCTTTACTCAGTTTGATAAGGTAAACACCATTAGAAAGTGCATCAATTGGATAAAATTCTAGTGTATTGGCACTTTTCCAATTTTGGATCATGCATCCATCGAGTTTGCAGATTTTGATTTCTGAACCAACGAGTGCAGGCGCTATTTTAATTTGTAGTTGTTGGGTAGTGTGGTCTATACATACATGAAAATAGTTTTGCGTATTTTCAAATGGATCTACTGCCGCGGTATTGAGGGTAATCAATATTGTATCAGAGGAATTAGAACAGCCATGTTGATTGATGGCTACGACATGATAATAACCAGATTCTTGTGCATGGAGTTGTACATTGTTTTGTCCGATGAGTGCTTGGCCATTAAAATACCATTGTAAGTAAGTACTAGGGTTGCTAGAAATTAATGTGTGCGTACTGCTATCGTTTACAATTGAAGGTGCTAGCGGGTTTTCGAATAAGTGGAGCGTATCAATCGTTTCATAGATAGGACTTGGATTAATGTTTTGAATGTTAACCTGATAGGCAATTTGAGAAGATCCTGCATAACAGCCCGTACACGAACTTAAGTTCAAGGTATGATTCCCAATGTAGTCATCGGCTCCAAAGTAATTTTCTCCGATACTTTGATCTGCTTCCCAAATTTCAATGATGTAATCTTGACCGAGTTCTAAATTCATGTTGGGCCACCAAGAGAGTGGAGGGTCTTGGTCAATAACAACGGCAGATTGATAAATAACTTGACCATTCTTTTTGATTTTGAAGTACGGATCAGCCTCTTCATAGGAAGGGAAGTTTTCGCCGTAATTGCTCATGTTTTGTAGGTCAAGTTGTGTCAATTGTATGAGCACAGTTGTGTCTAATTGTTCATAGGCGGTGTAGTGAATCGGAAAACTTCCTGCAGTAGGATAGTATTGAGCTAAAGGGTTTTCGGCATTTGACATAGACCCATTTCCAAAGTCCCAATGGTAGAAAGCAAGGCCAGGTTCTTGATTGTAAAAAGAAACCAAAGCTGGTGCACAAGGTTGGCTCAGCTGGAAATCAAATGCGCTACTATTATTGATGATTACTGGAGGGTTTACGGTAAAGCTCAAGCTAAATTGATAGGGGTAACCCTGTAAGATAGTTAGGTCAGCAAGAATTGAGATGTCTACTTGAAAGGTGCCTGCCACAAGTGGAATCCCTGAGATTTGGATACAGCCATAGACGTCAAACTGCGGATTGTAATTACAATTATTGAGCACTTCATTACAACTCCAATTGAGCCCGAGGGGAAGGTTGATATTAACTATTTGAAAGTTAGTAAAAGGGTAGCCTAAGGTGTCAGTGGGCAGCACAAATGTGATGTCGGTATTGTATGTTGCACCTACGGTCGCAGGCGGTAGGTTGGAGGGGTAGATCCCGACCATTGTTTGATTGTAATCAATAGTGCAGCCTTGTCCAAAAAGCGTGGACTGCGCAAATAAAACGATAAGTAAAAGTGTATTTTTCATGTCTTTTTTTTGACACGAAAGTAGAAGGCAGTTGAGGTTGTGGATTCAGTAAAAATGCTGAATTGGTCTAATATATTGTTGGGTTTTCAGTGAATTTTCGGACGCGTGGCCCAAGTTCAATGCATTCCAAGTTTTGAATTTGCCCTGCGTTAACACTGAATCTAAAAATGGTTTTTATTTGATGGAAACCTTTGTAGCCACAAGCACCAGGATTGAGCCAGAGCATTTGATAGCGTTGATCCATTTGAGCCAGTGCGATATGAGAATGACCACATATAAAAAGTTGTGGCGCTCCATTTCTTTGTAATTCTTCAAATGCAGGTTTGGCATATTTGCCAGGTTTTCCTGCAATATGGGTCATAAGAACGTCTACACTTTCAACGGTAAATCTTAAAAATTCTTTAGTTGCGCTCCGAATGACATGGTCATCAATATTGCCAAAAACAGCTCTTGTTGGTTTAAAGCTTGCAAGCTGATCTAGTACTTCAATGGTGCCAATATCGCCAGCGTGCCATATTTCGTCCACATCCTTGAAATAATCAAAGATTTTAGGGTCTAAATCCCCGTGTGTATCTGATAAAAGTCCGATTCTCATCATGTTATGAACAAAAATACGCTTTTTCAATCAACTCAATCTGTAAAATATTCAATGAAACATATTCGATAATCGATAAAACACAATAAATATTCACTGAATTGCACTCCTTGCTCAATCTTTACTGAAAACCAATCTTTTGTGAATAAATTTAGAGCTTGGTTCTTATTTAATAAGAGTTTTAAGCTTAAAATTGTAACAAACTAAAAACTATGAATAAATTTCTACTTAAAAATCAAAAACTCTCCATGGGAAATTGGTTTGCAGTCTTTGTTTTTGGAATAGTATTTTCTACTTTTCAAATTGGGACTTTAAATGCACAGACCGTTTCAATTGTTACGCCAACTGGTACTTTAGGTAATACAAATGGTACAGGAGCCGATCCTGTATGCCGTTATTACAACAGTATTCGTTATCAAGTCGTTTATACGGTCGCTGAACTTCAAGCCGCTGGTTTGGTTGCGAATGCACAGATAACAAAACTTGCCTGGAATGTTACTGAAGCTTCAGGTTCGCTCGGGAATTATACAGTTAGTATGGGTCATACATCCGCAACGAACTCTTCAGCACATGATAGTTCGCCATTAACTGTGGTTAAAAACCCATTTACGTATGCTACGGCGACAGGATTTAATGACATTACATTCGATGTTCCTTTTACATGGAATGGTACAGGAAATCTTCTTGTGGAAATATGTACAGGTGCAGCAAATCCATTTTCTTCTCCTTATGGAGGTGTTGCAGCAGTAACTGGCGTTACCGCTGGTTCGCGCGGATACCGAGTTGATGGAACGTCGGCATGTGGCGCTAATACGACGTCAACTTACACGACCAAACCGGTTGTTAGATTGTCATGGTTAGTACCATCTACAGCATCTATTGTTACTCCAGTAGGAACACTTGGTAATTCCAACGGAACCACTGGAGACCCAGTTTGTCGTTATTATAATAGCATTAGATATCAAGTCGTTTATACAGTTGCTGAACTACTTGCCGCAGGTCTGGTTGCCAATGCAGAAATTTCAAAATTTGCATGGAATGTAACCGAGGCTTCAGGTACTTTAGGTAATTACACGATTAAAATGGGGCATACAACTGCAACAAATTCTGCATCACACGATAATTCACCTACTACGCAAGTAAAGAATCCTTTTTCATACACTGTTGCTTTAGGGTATAATGACATTACTTTAGATGTTCCATTCACATGGAATGGAACTAGTAATCTCTTAATCGAAATTTGTACAGGACCTGCTAATCCATTTACATCTCCTTACGGCGGTGTTGCCGTTTCAACAGGTATACCTACAGGTTCTAGATTTTACAGAACGGATGGTTCGTCAGCTTGTGGCGTAAACACTTCAACTACCAACTCACACAAACCTTTATGCCGTCTGACTTGGGCTCCAAGTTCGGCATGTACTGGTACGCCGGCCCCAGGAAATACGCTCGCTTCTTTGGCATCAGTTTTTCCAGCAACACCAGTTGGTCTTTCATTGCAAAATCCAACTTCGGGTACAGGTATCACCTACCAATGGCAATCAGGGCCAAGTTCTACTGGTCCATGGTCAAACATTACTGGTGCAACATCTTCTAGCTTGTCTACAACTTTAACTGCATCAACTTGGTTTAGATGTCAGGTAACTTGTTCTGGTAATACAGGCACTTCTAACCCTGTACAAGTACAATTCAACCCATATTGTCAACCACTTTATTCTTCAGGTACTTTATACGGTGACCTTATTTCGAACGTAGCCATTTCTGGTCCAGGTCTTACTTGGAACAACAACTCAGGTACAGGAACAACTGGTCCTGCTTATGTGTCATACACGAACTTACCTCCAGTTGTGATGCAAGCCGCAACGTCATATTCTATGACAGTTACTGCAGGTTCATACTCAGGTCAAGCATTTGCGGTGTGGATTGATGCCAATGATGACAATGTGTTCTCTGCAAGTGAAAAAGTTGGTTTCTCAGCAGGAACTACTACAACGAGTTTTGGTTCAGTAACATTTAACATCAACCTACCGTGTACGCCACCACTCGGAATTCACAGAATGCGTGTTCGTGGGGTATGGTTAGGAACTGGTTCCACCATGGATCCATGTTTAAGTTATGGATACGGTGAAGCTGAAGACTACTTAGTACAATATGTAGCTGGCGCACCATTTACTCCAAGCTTTACTGCAGCAGCTCCGGCGCAGTCTTGTACATACGTTGACTACACATACACTACACAATCCGGAATGCAAAACTACGTTTGGACACTTCCTGGTGTAGCAGGTGTAGATTACACGTTAGTTTCTGGCGGAACTGCAACGTCTAACACAACTGTTGTTAATTGGTTAACTCCTGGTGCAAAGGCAGTTTCTGTCAATTATAACAATGCTTCAGGTTGTGCATCTGCAGGTCCTGGTTCAAATACAGTTACTGTTCAGCAAACAGCGTTGGTTCCGAATACAGCGGGTGCAAACACTGTATGTGCTGGTTCTACGGTGAACTTCACCAATACAATGTCCGGCGGTGCCTGGACATCTTTAAACCCAGCCGTTGCCACTGTAAATCCAACTACAGGTGTGATTTCAGGACAAGCTGTTGGTACAACTGACATCGTTTACTCTATCGCTAACCCAAATACATGGTGTGCGGCTTCTACCAACACAAAATCAATTACGGTATTACAAACGCCTGTTGTAAATGCTGGTGTTGACGCTACGATCTGTACAGGTGGTTCTACTTTATTGAATGGTTCATCTTCATTTGTTCAAACACACACTATCCAATTAACGGATACTTGGGGTGACGGTTGGAATGGGAATTCTGCCAACGTTTTAGTAAACGGAACAGCCGTTTTGAGTAACATTACATTGGCATCAGGATTTGGTCCGGCAACCTTCACTTTTGGTGCGGCAACGGGCGCTACAATTACTGTAGTATTTAACAATACAGGATCCTATCCAGAAGAAACCCGTATTGCGGTATTAAACGGAGCTGGAACAACTTTGGTATCGAACTATGCAATTGGCTTATCTGGTCCGTGGACTGGAACTGCAGGCCCTGCGATTAGTTCTACCTGGACACCAGCGCTATCATTGAGTAATGCCAATATTAACAATCCAATGGCGAGCCCAGGATCGACTACTACATACACAATGTCGACAACAGCTGCAAACGGTTGTACTGGTACAGATCAAGTATTAGTGACTGTACTTCCTACGCCGGCACCTACGCCAGTTATCACCGCAAACGGAAACACAACTTTCTGTGCAGGAGGTTCTGTGATGCTTGTTGCTCCGCCAGCTGACTCTTACGTTTGGTCTAATGGTCTGACTTCACAAACAATTCCAGTTACCGCTGCCGGAAACTACTACGTCACTGTAAATGTTGGAATTTGTACAGGTACTTCAGCAATTGTTCCGGTAACAGTTAATGCACTTCCTTCAACAACAATTACGTCAAGTGCAACAGTACTTTGTCCTGGTGCTACAGCTACTTTGAGTGTTCCAACTGCAGCAACTTATCTTTGGAGTAACGGTTCAATTACGCCTTCAATTGCTACAGCAACACCGGGTGCTTACAGTGTCACGGTTACCAACGCTGCAGGTTGTACAGCTACATCTGCACCGGTAACTATTACCGCTGCAAGTGTTCCAACTGTTTCTGTTACGGCAAACGGTCCTGTATCATTCTGTACAGGTGGTAACGTTGTATTGACTTCAACAGCTTCTGCTGGTAGTACTTACTTGTGGTCAAATGGCGCAACAACGCCAAATATTACTGCTACTAACTCTGGCGTTTATTTTGTAACTGTAACAAATGCTGCCGGATGTCAAGCATCCTCAAACAATATTGTTGTAAGTGCACAACAAACGTTTACAGCTACTGCAACTGCGTTGTCTCCAACAACCGTTTGTGCGGGCACTCCAGTAACGCTAGTAGCGAGCCCAGGTTCTTCTTACTTATGGTCAAATGGTGCAACTACACAAGGTGTGAATGTTACTTCAGGTGGTCCAATCACGGTAACTGTAACAAACGCTTCTGGTTGTACAGGTACTTCTGCTCCAATCAACGTAACTGTTCTACCTGTTCCAAATGCAACAATCAATGCAGCAGGTCCTTTGACTTTCTGTCAAGGTGGTTCAGTTAACTTAACAGCTGCGGGTGGTACTTCTTACAGCTGGAGTACTGGTGCAAATACAGCGGCAATTGCTGCTAATACTTCTGGTAACTACGTTGTCACGGTAACGGCTGCCAACGGCTGTACTGACACAGAGCAAGCATCTGTAACTGTAAATGCTGTTCCTTCAGCAAATGTTGTGATGGATGGCAATAGCGTGCTTTGCCCAGGTGAAACCTTGACATTATCTGCGGCACCAGGAAATACTTACACTTGGACTACAGGTTCATCTGCGAGTGAAATCACAGTAACAAACGCCGGAACATACGGTGTGACAGTTACGAGTTCAAACGGATGTTCAGCAAACTCTGGAAACATTGTAATTACTGCCGGTCAAGCAACTTCTTCTACACTTGATGTTACCGCACTTGACGCTTATACGCTTAATGGTGTTGAGTATACAACTGCTGGAACATTTACCCAAGTGATTCAAAACGAAGTTGGATGTGATTCAACCATCACGTTAAACCTTACGCTTACTGTAGGAATTGACGAATTGAATGGCATAGCTTACGAAGTTTATCCTAACCCAACTGCTGATCAATTTACAATTGATGCAAGCCAAGCTGTTTATGGTGCATATAGCATTCAAGACGCGCAAGGCAAAGTTGTAAAAGAAGGAAACATGAACGGAGTTTCCACAACTGTTGAGCTCAATGAAGTGGCACGTGGAATTTACTTCTTACGTATTGCTCAAAGAAATGAGGCGATAAGAATCATTAAAAACTAAGCCATTCTAGCTTTAAGAAAGGCCCCGCACTGCGGGGCTTTTTTTTTAATTTTATTTTCCGAAAGTTATTGTATGAGAACGCGAACAATATTATTTTTTTTATTTCTTTTTAGTTGCCTTCCGTTTCTAAATGCCCAAACTAGTTTTCCTAATCAGCGCTTTGTAGATTGGCAATACAAAGGCGCGCAGGCAATTGATCAGACTCATTTTCAAGTGCTCGATTTGGCAAGTATCGGAATCGATGCAAGTGGCCAAACAGATTGCGCTGCATTGATCAATCAACTCATTACAACTCATATCAATGATTCCATTATTTTGTTGTTTCCGGCAGGGGAATTTAGGTTTGACAACACGATCACATTAAAATCTAATATCATATTGGCAGGTGCCGGAATGAATCAGACAGTGTTAAATTTTAACTTGGGAAATATAGGCTCTTCCATTCAAGGTTTAGGCTTTTTAAACGGACCAATCTTTGCGCTAAATGCGCTTGCCATAAAAGGTCAAATAGCCCTTGTTTGTCCAAATCATGATTTTGTGGTTGGTGATTGGGTTCGTTTGGCTTGTAATGACAGTGCATTGGTGACTTCCAATTGGGCGCTAGGAACGGTTGGTCAACTGACTTCTATAGAAGCAATACATGCAGATACATTATTTCTTAAATCTGCATTGAGAAGGTCTTTTATCAATGAAGGTGGACTTACGTTACAAAAGATGGTCCCTATTTCTCAGGTTGGCATCAAGTGCATGACCATACGTCGTTTAGATGACACGGCTCCTGCACAGCAGAGTAATTTATTACTGGAAGGAGTTGTTCATGCCGTTATCGAAAATGTAGCGTTTTATAATTGTACTTTTTCTCATATAGATGCCCGGACATCCTCAAATATTACGGTCAGATCTTGTTATTTCCAAGACGGGTTTTCCTATGGTGGTGGAGGTAGGGCCTATGGGGTTGTCATGCAAGCAACCACCAATGAGTGTTTAATAGAAAACAATATTTTTAAACACTTAAGACACAGCATTCTCTTGCAATCCGGAGCAAATGGAAACGTCGTGACCTTCAATTATAGTACAGATCCATATTGGGAAGAAGCAACACTTCCAGCAAATTCAAGTGGTGAGCTTGTGCTACACGGTAATTATCCCTATGCCAATTTATTTGAGCAAAATGTCGTCGGAAATATCGTCATAGACAATTCTCATGGTGCAAACGGCCCAGATAATTTATTTTACAGAAATCGCGCATACCAATATGGTATATTCTTTAGTGATCAAAGCTCACCTTTTCAATTATTGATGGGTAATCATGTTACAAATACCTCATTTCCTTTTAGTCTAGTTAATTATACTGTTCAAGGAATTGGGCACTACCAATTTGCAAATAATAATAAAGGTTCAATCGTGCCGGCTGGTACTCAATTTGCGTATGATACATCTTTTGCTTATCAGTATTGTCCTTCATTTGTTTTGCCAAATGCTTGGCTTAGCATCGGAGATCAGCCGCCTATGCTGCAATATATCCCGGCTCAGCAAAGATTTCTAGAAAATAATTTTTTAAGTAATAATTGCCCCATAGCAGGTATTGAACAACTGAATCTGAAACAACAGATCGGGGTTTCTCCTAACCCTTTTAGCAATAAATGCATCGTCAGTTGCGAAGGAAAAGCCTTTTCACCGCTCCTGCTTATTGATTGCAATGGTAAAATACTGCAAACCATTGCGGTCCAAGAAACTCAATTTGAACTTGATATGAGTGCATTTGAAAGTGGTCTGTATTTCTTAAAATCTATAGAAGGTATATACTGGTGTAAACTACTCAAGTATTAAAATGCATGATATACTTCATATACCGGAAGTCTCATGTAACTAGGTTCAAAATAGGGGCTGTTTTGATAGATAAAAAAGAGTTGCTCCCATTCATCCTTGGCAAACTTGACATCAAGTTGCTTTCTTTGTTCATAGGCTTCCTTAAGTTTAGGTTGCGCCGCTAGGATTTCTGCAATTTGATCCTTGAAAACATAAGCCGAGAAGTACTCTTTTTGCTGTAAATAGCTATCAAAGAAATTCCAAGTCAAATAACTGTCTTCGGCCAACGGTTGAAGGACTGCATGGATAAAACTGGCCTTGTCTTGTTGGCAAGGGATTAAAATGTCGCCCGGTTTGAGTGTAAGTTTGATGGTTTGTTTCTCGATTTTTATATCATGTAGTTTAAAATGCCCTTCGTAGGGTTTGCCAGGTGCTTTGAAATCTTTAACAATAGATGAAGACACCTCAATTGTTTTCGTTGATGAAGCATTGATGCGGGTAAAATCAACTTGGTTGCTTTCGAGTCGTTCAATAATGGCTTGTTCTTGTCCACTAACGATATAATATGTAGGGGTGATCACAGAATCATGAGCGACATAACGATTGAAGTAGGGAATGTATTTTTCGTAACGTTGGCTTTGGTCATAGGCAAGTTGCTTCAAGCCCGTTATAGGATGTTCTGGATAAATCGCTTGGTATCCTTTGAATCTTATTTGATCCACTTGATTTTCATCAAGTTGATAATTATAGGCATACACCGATTGATTTTTAACCCAGTTTTTTGCAGCATTTCTAGCTGTTTCAATTTCCTGACTATGACCGATGGTGTAGGCAATTATGGAGTTCATGAAACTCAATGTAGCCTTAACGCGTTCGGGGAAAGGTTTCAGCATATGGGTTTCAACTGTAAATGACAACGAATGAAATAAACTGGCATAGCCCATCGCATAACGTGGCAGGTCATTAAACGCTACAATGCCACTTTCCGGTGTTTCGCCTTTAAGCTCAACATATGGGAATAATTCAAAATTGCCGATTTGACAATAATCTGTTAAGATAGGAATGCAACTGTCATAGGTGAGGACCCGCATGCTTGGTGCCATTCGTTCTTTCAAGGAACTGATATAGGTGAGCGTATAAGGGTAGTCAGCGCCATTTGAAACATGATTGTCAATAAATACATCTGGATCCAAGGCGTGGAAAATACGGGCAAATGTAAAGCTGTTGCTGGCATCCATCTTGATGAAATCTCTGTTGAGGTCAAGGTTTTTTGCCGAGCCTCTGAAACCGTAAGCTTCAGGACCATTTTGATTGGCCCTGCTTTTTGACGAGCGGTTCATCATGCCACCCACGTTATAGGCTGGAATAAACGCAATCACTGGAAAGTCGTTCTTGCCGTCTCTGCTTTTTGTTGGTTTACCAGCAAGGATCCATTGTTCTAGCCAAAGTAAGCAAGCATTGACGCCATCTGGTTCGCCAGCATGAATCGCATTATTAATCAGGATGCTTGTTTGGCTTTTTGCCTTTTCGAAGGTTTTTAAAGAATCTCTCGCCCCGTTGATCACGCACAGATAGATAGGCAGCCCGTAGTCAGAAGGCCCCATGTTGAAGAGCTGTATTTCTTTATGTTGCTTGTCTAATTTTTGTAAATGGCTAATGAGCTCTGGGTAAGTCGGAGTGGTATTGCCCGACCATTGTTGGCTATAGCCATTCAGAAACGAGAGTAGGAGGAGGGGAAAGAAATATACGTTTTTCATTCACCTAAATTACAAAAATGCACTACACTAAATCGTGAGCACAATGCTTAGATTTAGAAAGAAGGACAGCTCAATTTTCTAAAGTCGTTGACACGTTTTTTACACTTTAGGTTGATTCCTAAGGATACTTCGTGAGAGCCGCCTGAGACTCCACTACCAAGTGGTGATACCGTGAGGTCATAGCTGTAACCAATGCGGTATTTATCCGTGGTAATGCCAACTGTTAAGATGAAAGCGTCTTTGTTGCGGTACCAAGCCCCCAGTGTAAAACTTTCATATTTGAGATACGCGCCTATGTTGAGCTGTTGAAAACCATTTTGATATTGGTAAATGATATTAGGAGAAAGGGTAGTGGTGCTTGAATAACGCCCGCGCTGACCAATTTTAATGTTAGCACCTAAGTGACCAGTTATTTTTACAGCTAATCTAGATTGGCCCAAGATAAGTGATTCATCGGGTCTATTTAAATGATGACCAGCAATGCCAAAGTAAAAATTCTTGGTGAAACCAACCATGCCGGCTGACACATCAAAAAAACCACGTCTTCCATTTCCTCTTGGAACGTCACCTGTCTGGTAGATAAAACCTCTTCGGGGGTCAATCATGTCTCCGAATGTCAACTGACTCCAATCTAAGAACTTCTGGTAATAGGCTGCTTGTGTTCCAAACATGAGCCTGAATTTGCGATTTACCTTTAGGTAATAAGAATAACTTGCTCCCAACATAGACGTTTGAATGGTCCCAGGACCCTGCGTGTCATGTAGGGCAACCAAGCCAACGCCTCCAGAAACATTTTTATAATAACTGTCATAGGCTGCGGCATATGTGATATAGTTTCCAGTGAGTTGGGGCCATTGGTTGCGGTAATTGAGCGAAACACGCGGGCAACCACTTGATCCTGCCAGTGCAGGATTTAAATAAACAGGATTTGAGTAAAACTGCGTAAACGTGGGATCTTGCGCAAGTACTTGAATGGCATTGCAACAGATGAAAAGACTCAGGATTAATTTTTTCATGGTTTAGAGGCTGATATAGCGTCGGGCTTTGCGACTAGGTTGAGAATAGATTCGGAAGCTGACTTGATGGGTGTAACTTGGTGTGTTGAGGCTAAATAATTGTTGTCTGGCGCTTTGTAGCAGTAGTGCGCAGTTTTTGCCAATGAGGCCGGCAGCAAATTGATATTGTTGTGCAGAGCCGTAAGAAGCGCCAAGCTGAATACTTTTGAAGTTGAATTGTAAGCCTGAATAATACTGCTGATTTGTGCCCATTTTGGAATAGATCACATAGGGTGATAGGCGCATCTTTTCATTTCTTGAGGCATATTGTGTACCAATAGAAATGGTCCAGTTTTGTAGTGCTCTTTGCATATCGTTTTGAATTTGATTTCCAAAAGCGTAGTCAAAGTGCTTAAAGGCATTCTCAATTTGTGCATTGATGAAAAAGAGAGGTGTCTGAATGCCAAAACCGAAATCGAGGTCCTTGTAGAAAATACGGCGACCGATATCCATTGTGCTGTCTATTTGGACCTGACGGATGTCAGAAGGGGACATTTCTATAAAACTAAGTTGTTGAAGTTTGTCTGCATTGGCGTAACGTGCCCCGAGTTTCAAGCGCAAGCTTGGCTCTAGGATGATGTTTCTGGTGAGCAATAACTTGGGTGCAGCAATGCAGGCAATTTCATAATCTGAAACGGCTCCGTTGGCAAACTGATTGTAGTTTGTCTGAAGACCAATGCCGCTGCGTAAATTACGCACATAGGCATCTAGGCTGAGTTGCTGGCGCATGAACATTTGTTCAGTATTGGTATGCGTTCTCAGGATACCTGTGCTTTGAAAACGTGTCTGAGATAAAGTTCCGACGCTGCTGATTTGGGCATCTATGTTGCTTTTTCCGGGAAGAAGGATGTCGTATGATTGGTTGTTGGAAAGGCCTATTTCTTTATCGACGAAGCGATCGATTTTGGCCAATAAATCCAAGTTAAAATCCAAGGATTTATCATTGTTTTGATTGTCATTTGAGGCAAATTCTTCCACTAAAGGAGTCCAAAAGTATTGCATCCGCTTTACTGACAATTTTTCGATCGTTTCTTCTTTGGCTACACTTTCTTGCTGCGTTTGGATCTTTAATGTGTGATTGGAAGAGTTGACGTAGTTTATTGCGGATGGTTCTTCTAGGATTGTCAATGGGTTATTCCCATTCCAATGAGCAAATGCGCTGTTGTTGTTGTTGTTGTTGTTGTTGTTGTTGTTGTTGTTGTTGTTGTTGTTGGAAGAAGAGATTGGAGCTGTTGCTGATTTGATACGTTTATTGGAATGATGTTGAATATGAAGTGCAGCAAGCGATCGTTTCTTAGTTGAGCGCTGCTCCATTGAGGCTAAACTTGGCTTATTTGACGACGCTGAATTTGAACCTACAAACCAAATAATACTGGAAGAAACAAATAGCAGAATTGCAGCTGCAATAGAAATTTGAAGCCCAACAGGACGCTTTTTGTAAAGTGCACTTTTAGGTTCGAAAGTGATGTGCTTGGCTTGGTATTTGATTTCAGACCAAGAATCAAGCTCATTATCGATGATGTTTTTTTGATCTATATTCATGAGGCGAGTATAAATTGTTCATTTACCTGTTTTTTAATTTTGACACGGGCCCTGAAAAGATACACCTTGACTTGAGCTTCAGATAACTGAAGTTGCTCAGCAATTTCTTGATAACTGTATCCTTCTAGATCGCGCAACAACAAGATGCTTTTTTGTAGAGGAGGAAGGTTTTGCACTAAAAGCTGCACTAATTGTTGTGCCTCAATTTGTTGTGCCGGACCTGCATCGTGATTTAAAAATAGCGAATCAAGGTGCTGTTGTTTGACTTTGTTGCGTTTCACTTGGTTGAGCATTAAGTGATTGGCGCAAGTAAAGAGCCATGATTTTGCCTTTTCCTTTTCTACAGATTTCCTGTTGATCCACAATTTTTCATAACAATCTTGTACAATATCGCGTGCAGGTTCGATGTCTCGCAAAAAATGCAAGGCGAATCTGTACAGTGAGTCACTGTAGAGGTCTACACATTGGTTGTATTCGGATCGTTTCAAAATCGTGTTCGGGTATAGAACAATTTATAACTACGAATAGTTACACCTACTAAAGGTTTACTTTAGAAAATTACGGGATTTTGAGCAGACAAAAAAATAAAGGCCTAGAAGCCAAAGTTATCGAAACCAGTTTGGGTCAGTTCTTGGTACTTTTCCTCGTTGAATTCATATAACAACGATGGTTTGTGCGGGACTCCTTTTTGTTTTTCCCTCAAGCTTGATAGGATATCTAATTTTTGAATTTTTCTTCTGAAATTGCGTTTGTCTAGCGGTTTGTCCAGGATTGACTCATAAAGCCGATGCAGCTGACTTAAAGTAAATTTTTCAGGAAGAAGGTTGAAGCCAATTGGCTGAATTTTTATTTTTTGTTTGAGTTTCTCTTTGGCTTCTTGTAAAATTTCAAAGTGGTCAAAAGCGAGTTCTTTGATTTCGTTTACGGGTATCCAGTCGGCATTTTTAGCAAAGGAAGAGGCCTGAGGTTTGTAGTGGGCCATTTGCACCAAAGAGAAGTAAGCGACAGTAATAACCCTTGCTTCTGGCTCAGCCCTTATTGATTTGAGCCATTCGCGGTCAGATTCTTTGTGAATTCGATCGGGGTCTCCGAAAGCACCTACTTGTTCTAGGTATATGTTTTCAAGCCCAGTGAGTTCTGCAAGTACGCGATTGGCTGCTTGGTCGAGGTTTTCGTTGTCGTATATGAGGTTGCCTGGAAGCGCCATGCGCGGGCCAGATCCTGAGGGGATTTCTCCTCGATCGATAAGTAAAACAGTAAGTTGTTCTAAGTCAAAGCCAAAGATCACGCAGTCTACGGAGACATTTGGGTTAAGTTCGGAACCTATTTTTTTCTGTATGTGATGCACGTATTAAGGATTTTCTATATATTTGGCATAGTGTAAAATTGACACAAAGCTCTAATTCACTCTATAACAAATATATGTATTTCATCATTGAAAGTGGTTCAACCAAAAGTGATTGGGTACTTGTTGAAGACAAAAATAACCAAAGTTTTTTTTCAACAATGGGCTTCAATCCATATTTTCATTCCACTGAACTTATAGCCAACGAACTGCGCAAACACCAAGACATCATGAATGTTGCTCCTCAGATCAAAGGAGTTTATTTTTATGGTGCTGGTTGTTCTAGCCCAGAACTCAACGAAATCGTTGAGAAAGGTTTGGCAGAGATTTTTCCCCAAGCAAGTATTCTTGTTGAACACGATTTATTAGCAAGTGCCTATGCCACCTATCAAGGCGCTCCTGCGATTTCATGTATCGTTGGAACCGGCTCTAATTCTTGTTATTTCGATGGTCATAATTTACTTGAAGAAGTACCTGCACTTGGTTACATACTAGGAGATGAAGGCAGTGGCAGTTATTTTGGAAAACAATTGTTGTCTTCCTTCTTATACCATCATTTGCCAGCAGAAATTGAAGCAGATTTCATTGCGACTTATCAGCTTGACAAAGACATGATTGTCGACAAAGTGTATCGCGAACCAAATGCAAATGTGTTCATTGCTTCTTTCATGCCATTTATTGCCAAACACAAAGCGCATCCTTTCTTCTCTGAAATGGTTTATAAAGGCTTCAAGCACTTTATGTCTGTGCACATCTGTTGTTACGACAACTTCAAAGAAACTGAAGTTCATTTTGTAGGCTCACTTTCAAAAATCTTTGAAAAGGAACTCTATCAAGCTGCACAAGAATTAGATATTACCGTAACTTCAATCGTACAAAAACCTGTTCAAGGATTGGTAGATTACCACTTGAAATATATTCTTCACCTCGAAACTGTTTAATCATGATTAAAAAAATATTGTTGGGCGCCCTCTTGATAGCGGCGCAAAGTTCATTTGCGCAATTTAATACTCCTAAATGGGTTGCCAACGCAACGATTTACGAGGTAAATGTACGTCAGTTCTCTAAAGAAGGAACTTTCAAGGCGCTAGAAACGCAATTGCCGCGTTTGGAAAAGATGGGTGTTGATATCATTTGGCTGATGCCCATTCATCCAATCGGTGAAAAAAATCGCAAAGGTACGCTCGGTAGTTATTATGCAGTGCGCGATTACCGTGCCGTAAATCCAGAGTTTGGTAACCTAGATGATTTCAAATCATTGGTTTCAACCGCGCATCAACTCGGAATGAAAGTGATCATTGACTGGGTGGCCAACCACACTTCACCTGACCACGTTTGGGTTGATCAAGGTCACCAAGATTGGTATACCCTTGATTCTCTAGGTCAACTTCAGCCAACAATCGGTACCGATTGGTGGGACGTCGCAGATTTAAATTACGACAATCAAGAAATGCGTCAGGAAATGATCAGCTGTATGGAATATTGGGTAAAAGAAGCCCAAATTGATGGTTATCGTTGCGATGTCGCAGGCTGGGTGCCAATGGACTTTTGGAAAGCAGCTCGCAAAGCACTAGACGCTACAAGCAATGGCGTTTTTATGTTAGCAGAAGCAGAAGGCAATGAATTACATGATGCTTTTGAAGCTACGTATGGTTGGGAATTTCATCACATCATGAATGATATCGCAAAAGGCAAAAAAGATGCGTCCGCAGTTCATGAGTACTTTAGTCGCTTGAAACCTCATAACAACGGTTTTCATATGAATTTCACCTCTAACCACGATGAAAACTCATGGAATGGTACTGAAATGGAAAGAATGGGCGATGCGCGTTTTGCAATGGCCGTTTTAGCAGCAACTGTTGAAGGCATGCCGCTGGTCTATAACGGACAAGAAACATCCCTTGACCGTCGTTTGGCATTTTTCGAAAAAGACGCCATCGATTGGACCAAAATGGATTTAGTTTCATTCTATGACAAACTTTTGCATCTCCATCAAAGTAATGCAGCATTATTTGCGGGTGAAGGACAGCAGCTCCCTCGTTTTATTTCGACTCCAGCTCAAAAAAATCAATTGGTTTATGTAAGAGAGCGCGGTCAAAGTCAAGTGCTTGTAGTGCTCAATTTAAGTGCTACTGCGCAACAAATCAAATTTACCGATTCGGCAACGGCCGGAGAATTCCAAGACCTATTTGATGGTAAGAAAGTAAAACTCAAAACTGACAAAACTTTACAAGTTCCTGCTTGGGGTTATAAAGTCTATTACCGCTAAGCGCTAAATATCTAAATCTACTGCCATGCAAACTAAACCTACGCTTTCTTTTTGGCAAATCTGGAACATGAGCTTTGGTTTCATGGGCATCCAATTTGGTTGGGGGCTTCAAATGGCCAACATGAGCTCTATTTACGAGAGTCTTGGCGCCAAACCTGAAGAAATTCCTGGTCTTTGGTTAGCCGCACCATTAACTGGGCTTTTAGTCCAGCCAATTATTGGTTATCTCAGTGACCGTACGTGGCATCCTGTTTTGGGTCGTCGCAGACCTTTCTTTCTAATTGGTGCTATCCTTAGTTCTATTTGCTTGTTTTTAATGCCGTCATCTTCGGCGCTCTGGATGGCTGCAGGTTTACTCTGGGTACTGGATTCCTCTATCAATATTAGCATGGAGCCGTTTCGTGCTTTTGTAGCAGATCAATTGCCAGCCGAACAGCGCACCCGTGGTTTTTCAATGCAAAGTTTCTTTATCGGAGTAGGGGCCACTATTGCGAGTGCACTGCCATGGATTTTCACCAATTGGTTTGATGTTGACGGTACAGCTCAGGCAGGACAAATTGCAGCAAACGTAAAATGGAGTTTTTATATCGGCGCAATGGCATTCCTAGGGGCCGTATTATACACCGTTCTGACAACAAAAGAATACCCCCCAACTGCAGAAGAACTTGCCGCTACAAAAGCAGAAAAGAAAGGAATTGTTCACGGTGCAACTGAAATTTTAACAGCCATCAAAACAATGCCAAAGCAAATGCGACAACTTGCGTTAGTTCAGTTTTTGACTTGGCCAGGTTTATTCTTAATGTGGTTCTTTTTTACTACCGCTGTGGCTTCAGAAATCTTTAAAGGTGAGCCCGGTAGTGCGGCTTATGGAGAAGGCTCGGATTTAGCCGGATTAGCCTATTCATTTGAAAATGTGGTGACCTTTTTATTTGCACTTGTTTTACCATTCCTAGCGGCAAAAATTGGTCAAAAGTGGACGCATTTTACAAGCCTATTAATAGGTGGGCTTGGCCTGATGCTGATTAATTTCGTGGATCAAAATAGTACCTGGATGCTTTTCTTGATCATGGGCTTAGTAGGTATTGCCTGGAGCAGCATTCTCTCGATGCCATACGCCATGTTAGTGCCATGTTTGCCAGCTAACAAAATCGGTATTTACATGGGGATCTTTAACTTTTTCATCGTACTTCCAGAAATCATCGCATCGTTGTTCTTTGGCGACGTCATGTCTGAACTTCTTCAGAATTCAAGAATTGCCGCGGTAACCGTGGGTGGAGTTTTACTCATTGTAGCCGGAATTTTAACCTTACGAATCAAAGAAAACAATGTCGCCAATTAAAGGACTCCTTTTTGATCTTGACGGAGTATTAGTTACAACAGAACACAATCATTTTATCGCATGGCAACGCTGTGCACACAGTTTGGATATCGCTTTCACTGAAACCGAAAATGAGCTCTTGAAGGGGGTGAGTAGGGTAGATTCCTTGAAAAAAATATTAGAATTAGGTTCAAAAACTATTTCTAACGATGAATTCGAGGCCTTGCTCAAGAGTAAAAACGATTTTTACCTAGAATCGATTCAGTCCTTGAGTGCCTCAGATTTATTGCCCGGAGTGGCCGCTTTACTTCATGAAGCCAAGGTAAAAGGTATTTTACTTGGTGTAGGTTCATCTAGTAAGAATGCTCATTTTATCTTGGATAAATTAGGAATTGCATCCTATTTCGATGTAGTCATTGATGGCAACGGCGTAACTGACCCAAAGCCACATCCCGAAGTTTTTTTAAACGGAGCCAAAGCCTTGCATCTTGATCCAAAAGAAGTTTTGGTTTTCGAAGATGCTGCGTCTGGAATTACTGCTGCAAAAGCAGGTGGTTTTACAGCGGTAGGTGTCGGAAATCCAAACATCGCCCAACAAGCAGATATATATTTTAACGATTTGACAGAATTTAGTTTAGCCAACTATGCGTAATTTATTTGAAATTGATCCTTGGAAGATCATCGAGACAAAATTTGATGCCAATAAACAAAAACAAGCTGAAAGTATATTCAGTATTGGGAATGGCTCTTTTGGGCAGCGCGCTAATTTTGAAGAAAAATACAGCGGTGACACGCTTCAAGGAAGTTATATTGGAGGTGTTTACTATCCGGACAAAACACGTGTCGGTTGGTGGAAAAACGGTTATCCGGAATATTTTGCCAAGGTATTGAATTCAACAAATTGGATTGGCATCAATATCGAAATTGATGGCGAGCAACTCGATTTGAATCAGCAGCAAATCAAATACTTTCACCGTGAGTTAGATATGCAAAAAGGGCTTCTTAAAAGAACTTTTCGCGTGGTATTTGGTTCCGGAAAGGAATTGGAAGTAGAGAGCATTCGTTTTTGCTCCATGGCCCGAGAAGAAATTGCAGCTATTTCCTACACGGTAACACCGCTCAATTTCAGTGGGAATGTCAAATTCACGCCTTATCTAGACGGTAATGTGAGTAATCATGATGCCAACTACGACGAGTTTTTCTGGCTCGAAGATTCTAGGAAAGTTGATATTCAAAAAGGAATTTTGTGTGCTCGCACTAAAAAAACCAATTTTTGTGTCGCTACGGCCATGCGCTTTTCATTTTGGCGCGAACAAGAACTCTTGACCATACATCCAAATGTTGCACAACGAGATTTCTACGTAGAAAACAACTTCGAACATTACCTGGAGAAAGGCGTGCGCTTTACACTCAAAAAGTATGTAGCAGTTACGTCAACGATCAATCATTCAGAGTTTGAATTGGCAGCAAAAGCAATCAAACGCGTACGCGACGCCTACACTTCAGGTTTTGACACCTTGCGCACAGAGCATGAAAATGCTTGGGCCGAAATCTGGAAAAGTGCTGACATCCTCATTGAAGGCGATGAAGCATCTCAACAAGGAATTCGTTTCAATATTTTCCATTTGTACCAAACCTATACTGGTAAAAATGCCAAATTAAATATTGGCCCAAAAGGTTTTACTGGAGAAAAGTATGGTGGCGCTACCTATTGGGATACAGAAGCATATTGCTTGCCTTTCTATCTCAAAACTGCTGATCCTCAAGTCGCTAAGCAGCTCTTGATTTATCGTTATCATCATCTAGATCGCGCCATTGAAAACGCAGAGAAATTAGGCTTTAAAAATGGAGCGGCGCTTTACCCAATGGTAACCATGAACGGTGAAGAGTGTCACAACGAATGGGAAATTACTTTTGAAGAAATTCACCGCAACGGGGCTATTGCCTTTGCCATTTATAATTATGTGCGCCATACTGGCGACACCGCTTACCTTTCTGAATACGGCTTGCCAGTCCTTGCGGGTATTGCACGTTTCTGGGCGCAGCGCTTCAATTGGTCTGAAGCTAAGAAAGCTTATGTCATGCTTGGTGTAACTGGCCCGAACGAATACGAAAACAACGTGAATAATAATTGGTACACCAATTACATTGCCCGTTGGTGTATTCAATATTGCCTAGAAGTCGATGCGCAAGTGAATACAGCTTTACCTGAAAAGCTGAGTTCCAAAGAAATTAAAGATTTCAAGCATATCGTTGAAAACGTCTATTTCCCGGTATTAGCAGAGACCAATATCTTCTTGCAGCAAGATGGCTTCATGGACAAAGAGCAGTTGTCTGCCAATGATATTCCGGTGGCTGAGCGTCCGATCAATCAGCATTGGTCTTGGGACCGCATCTTGCGTTCAATCTTTATCAAACAGGCCGATGTATTGCAAGGCCTCTATTTGTTTGAAGATCATTTTTCTGAAGAAGTTATCCGAGATAATTTTGATTTTTATGAGCCCAAAACAGTTCATGAATCATCTCTTTCACCTTGCGTACACGTCATTTTGGCCGCAAAAATTGGCCGCATGGACAAAGCGCTCGAATTGTATTTGCGCACCAGCCGTTTAGACTTGGATGATTACAACCACGAAGCAGATGAAGGTTTACATATTACCTCCATGGCAGGCACCTGGATGTCCGTAGTAGAAGGTTTAGGTGGTGTAAGAGTCACGGAGGAAGGTTTGGCAATTAACCCAACTATTCCAAAACCTTGGAAAGCCTATTCATTCCAAATTCGCTATAAAAATCAACCATTAGCACTTTCCATTTCGCAACAAAAAGTAACCATTGCAAATTTAGGTTCGGCGCCTGTATCTTGTCAATTGTTGGGTGAAGAGGTAATGGTTAAAGAAGGAGCAAAACACGAGGCAACGTTGAAGTAATTCGACGTTGCTTTAATCTATACTCAGTTGCCCCTTGGCATACTGAAAAAGCCTGCTTCTTTCTGAGACCTCTTTGCGAAAATAGGCCTCTTGTTTTTTGGGTAGGTAGCGTTTTTTGTGAAAACCAAACGTAAATACATTGAGTATTTTCCTTCCAAATGAAAAGGGCGCTTGATAATTTTCATCAATCGGATTGAGTTCAACGAGCGACTGAGTCAAGGCATCACTGAGTCCCATCTGAAGCAATTGTATCCTTACTTGTTCGGAGCGCTCGTTAAAACGAGAAAGATGTGCTGGATCAACTCCTTTGAGTTTGGCAATGCGGTTGGCTTGAAAGTCAAGGTCTAAAAAAGCTTTTTGGAGGTCTTCAATACTCATCATAGGGCTGCAAAGTAAGTTATTTCTTTTGAAAATAGCCCAAAAATTCCGCGTTGCCATCTCCACCGAGAATCGGAGAATCAATAAATTCTTTCCATTCAAGTTGGTTGCGCGAGGCCATAGTTTTGATGTTTTCCAAAAGCGTTGGGTACTGACTTGTATCTTTTACTACCCCGGCTTTATTCAAGGAGCCCGGTCCTAATTCAAATTGGGGCTTGACGAGTAAAATGACGTTTGCGCCTGCTTTGAGAAATGGAATGGTAAAGGGCAGAACTTTTTCAAGTGAAATAAAAGAAACGTCTACCACAAGGCCATCAAGCTGTTCGGGCACCAATTTTTCAGTTAAATCGCGCGCATGTGTCTTTTCTAGGTTCAAGACGCGAGGGTCGATTTTGATTTTCTCGTGTAATTGTTTTTGACCAACATCTACACAGTAGCAGCGCTTCAATTCACGACTCAATAAGACTTCCGTGAAGCCTCCAGTACTTGCTCCTAAATCCATGAAAGTTTGGTCCTTGACATCAATTCCCCAGTGATCAAGCGCAGCGATGAGTTTGAAGGCTGCTCTAGATACCCACGGGATTTCTTCAGCCATTAATTCGATGACGGCATCAGTGGGTACTTTTTTTCCAGGTTTAGAGAAGAGCTTGCCATTGACCTTAACGCCATATTTTTTAACGAGTTCTTCAGCGCGGACTCTTGTACTTACGAGGCCTCGTTCAAGTAATATTTTATCAATGCGTTCTTCCATTATTCAGGATAAATAAATAGTATTTTTTCAGGCCAACCCTCTATTTGTAGATAGGTTGGAGCGTCTTTGACAAACTTATGCGCCAAAGGTTTGAGGTCAAAATGTAGTTCACCTTGATAAATTTCTTTGAAGTCAATGTCATTTTGCTCTATTGCTTTTTCTGAGCTGATAAATTTACAATTTCTGATAGGAGGAAAAGATTTGGCAAGCAAGGGACTTCCAACTAAGCTCAAACTTCCTACATCAACTGTAGAACGGTAGTTTAAGATGAGAATATGCTCCCTCATGGAAATCGAATCTATTCGGATAGGAGCTTCTTCTTGATTGAAAAGAGCCACGTCAATAACTGAAGTTTGAATGGGCATAGGATGGGACGATGGAATGATTTGAGTCGTTTTGGAAACCTTACAAGAATAAAGTAAGAGTACGCAAAGAGATAAAATAAGCGTTTTCATGGCGGGTTGCTTGACAAGTATCCTCAAAAGTACGACCAATTGCGCAAAGAGTCCTATTTTTGCAAGACCAATGAAGACAAAAACCCTTAAAAAAAACAAAGTCAATGTCATCACATTAGGCTGTTCTAAGAATACTTTTGATTCTGAACTCATGATGGCACAATTGAAAGCCAATCAGTTTGATGTAGAACATGAGGCGCAGCAAGACGACGCAGAAATCGTCATCATCAATACCTGTGGCTTTATCGACAACGCCAAACAAGAATCCATAGACACCATTTTGCGTTATGCAGAGGCCAAACAAGAGGGTTTGGTAGAAAAAGTGTACGTGACAGGTTGTTTGTCTGAGCGTTACCGCGATGACCTTGAGAAAGAAATCCCTGAAGTCGACGCTTATTTTGGTACGCGCGAATTACCGCGCTTGCTCAAAACACTCAAAGCAGACTACAAGCACGAACTTGTGGGCGAACGCATCCTCACCACGCCTAGTCATTATGCCTATTTCAAAATAGCAGAAGGTTGTGACCGTCCTTGTTCGTTTTGTGCCATTCCGCTCATGCGAGGCAAGCACCTTTCAACCCCTATCGAAGACCTTGTTCTACAAGCCAAAGGCCTCGTTGCCAAGGGTGTAAAGGAAATTATGTTGATTGCCCAAGACCTGACTTATTACGGTTTAGACCTTTACAAAAAGCGTGCGCTCTCCGATTTGCTCAAGCGTTTGTCAGACATTGAAGGCCTCGACTGGATTCGTTTACATTACGCGTATCCATCTGGTTTCCCTATGGATGTACTCGATGTAATGGCGGAGCGAGACAACGTTTGTAAGTATCTCGATATGCCGTTGCAACACGGATCCACTAAAATTCTTCAAGCGATGCGTCGTGGAATTACCCGCGAAAAAACCGAAGAACTTGTGGCTCAAATCAGGGCAAAAGTACCGGGCTTGGCCTTGCGTACTACCCTCATTGCGGGTTATCCCGGAGAAACCGACGCTGATTTTCAAGAAATGTATGATTTTGTCGAGCGCACCCGCTTTGATCGCCTCGGAATTTTTACCTATTCCCACGAGGAAAACACACATGCGTATCAATTTACGGATGACGTTTCGGCTAAACTTAAAAAAGAGCGTGCAGACCAAATTATGGAGCTGCAAAGTGGCATTTCCTATGAACTCAATCAATTAAGAGTGGGTCAGACCTACAAAGTTTTATTTGATCGGGTAGAGGGAGATTACTTTGTCGGACGTACCGAATTTGATTCACCAGATGTGGACAACGAAGTGCTCGTTAAAAAAGACAGCGCCTATGTTCGATTGGGCGATTTTTCGCGTATTCTCATACACGAAGCAGATCATTATGATTTATATGGCAAAGTTGTCTTGTAATTGGAGGGTTTTTTATGGCATTCTCGCCATTTTTGTGTTGGCCAGTTGCGGGCATGAAAATCCAGCCAGGCTGACGCAATTTGACCTGCTTGAAAAAAGCGCTAAGGCCAAACCTTTGAAGCAAACCGTTGGCCACCTACAAACAGCTAACATTCAAATTGCCTACCCCCAA
Organism: uncultured Lishizhenia sp.; assembly: GCA_964414045.1. GTDB lineage: Bacteria > Bacteroidota > Bacteroidia > Flavobacteriales_D > Crocinitomicaceae > UBA952. The sequence goes on from CAYPVA010000002.1 coordinate 31,095, forward strand.
TTTGGCAAGCATCCGTTTAGTCAATTAATGAAGCATTTGTTGCTGCTTGATACGACAGGTGTTTTTTGTATTGGGCAACAATCAATTGATATCACGTATCAGGTGCGTTGGGCAACTGAAAATGTATTGAGTTTGTGTCAGGAGGTGGTACTTGATTGCCCCATGAGTCAGGGTAAACGCAAAACGACAATTGAGCATTTGTACACTTTTGTGAACGATACCATTTATAAACTTAATTTGGAGGGTTCGCCTACACTGTTGCAAGAAATTCAAGTTGCACTCAAAAAAAGAACTGCGCCGTATTGTAGTCCGCCAAAAATTGAAGAAGTTTTTCCGGTCATCCATCGCGGTCATCTTGAGGTTACGCCGCACTACGCAAGCGCACTTTGTGACACCACATTTACACGATCAACCATCCAGAGAAAAGACCTCCGTCTGATCGGTAATAAGGTTTTTTTAGTCTTGAAATCATAGAAGCCCTTTGCTTTTGCGCTGCTATTTGCAGAAGAACCTTATCTTTGAAATAAAATTTCAAACATGGGTTTACTAGACAATAAAGTCGTTTTAATTACCGGAGCATCTCGCGGTATTGGTAAAGCAATTGCAGAAGAGTGCGTTGCTCAAGGAGCCAAAGTAGCTTTCACATATTTATCATCTGAAGAAAAAGCTCGTGCCCTCGAGGCTGAACTAAGTGCCAATGGTGGTGTAGCGAAAGGTTTCAAATCCGACGCTTCAAATTTTGAACAAGCACAAACTTTGGTCGATCAGGTCGTTGAAGCTTTTGGCACCGTTGATGTCTTAGTGAATAATGCGGGTATCACACGTGATACTTTGTTATTACGCATGACCGAAGAACAATGGGATGAAGTGATCAATACAAACCTGAAATCTGCTTTCAACCTGACCAAAGCCGTTCAAAAACCAATGCTCAAAGCAAGAGCTGGCTCAATTATCAACATGAGTTCTGTCGTTGGTGTGAAGGGAAATGCAGGGCAAGCAAACTATGCGGCATCTAAAGCGGGTCTGATTGGTTTTACAAAATCAGTAGCAGCAGAGCTCGGTTCAAGAAACATTCGTTGTAATGCGATTGCGCCTGGTTTCATCGAAACAGAAATGACAGAAGTCCTCGATCAACAAGTTGTTGAGTCTTGGAGAAACAGCATTCCACTCAAAAGAGGTGGTCAGCCCATTGATGTAGCCAATGCTACTGTTTTCTTGGCTTCTGAAATGTCTGCTTATATCACTGGTCAAACATTGCATGTTTGCGGTGGTATGTTAATGTAAGCTTATGAATATACGTCCGAGGCGCAATCGAAAAAGCGCAACCATTCGTCAGATGGTAGAAGAGACGCAAATTAGTGCGGCACATCTGATCTACCCGATATTCTTAAAAGATGGCCATGGCATCAAGGAGGAAGTCCTTTCTTTACCCAATAATTTCCGTTGGTCTATAGATAAGCTTTTGCCTGAAATTGAGGCTTGTATGGAGCTCGGGGTAAAAACCTTTGATATTTTCCCTGCGGTTGATGACGCACTCAAGGATCAAATGGCCAGCTACAGCTGGGCTTCTGATAATTTTTATTTAAAAGCCATTCAGCAGATCAAGGATAGATTTCCAGAGGCAGTTGTCATGAGTGATGTCGCTATGGACCCTTATTCTTCAGATGGTCATGATGGTTTGGTTAGAAATGGGCAAATCATCAACGACGAAACCTTGCCTATTTTAGCCAATATGGCCTTGGCACAAGCACAAGCAGGCGTGGATATCATTGGCCCTTCTGACATGATGGATGGCAGGGTTGGTTATTTGCGCT
>CAYPVA010000003.1:0-29532 GCA_964414045.1 uncultured Lishizhenia sp.
CAGTTCGCATCACAGGTTCTTCTCGTGGTGTAATGGCCGGTGGTAAACTCATGACAGTATTCCGTCAATTACAAGTAGTTGGTTTGCCAAGTGCTTTACCTGATGCAATTACACTTGACATTACCAAACTTCGCATTGGTCAGTCAATTCGTGTAAACAGTATTGATATTCCAGGTGTTAAATTCCTAGATCCTGCAAATGCAGTAGTTGTTGCCGTTAAAATGGCTCGTGGTGCTGTTAAAGGTGCTGATGCTGGTGACGACGAAGATGAGGAAGAAGCATAAGCCTCTTAAAAAAAATTAATGAAACCGCCCTAGTGGCGGTTTTTTTTTGTCACTTTTGTTCGTTAATTTCGTTGACATAACCATGACCCAGCCTCGCACCCTTATAATCATTCCTACTTACAACGAAAAGGACAACGTGGCTCAAATGGTGCAGGCAATTTTAAGCCTGCAACAAGGTTATCACATCTTATTCATTGACGACAACTCTCCAGACGGCACTGCCCAGCATATTGAAATGCTCATGGAAAAACACCCCGAAGTATTCCTGGAAAAACGCCCTGGTAAACTTGGTTTAGGCACTGCTTATATCCATGGTTTCAAGTGGGCGCTCCAACGAGACTACCTCTATATCATTGAAATGGACTGTGATTTTTCACATGACCCTAAAGATTTACCAAGACTCGTTTGGGCTTGTCAAAATGGCGCAGACGTCGCTGTAGGCTCAAGATATGTAAGAGGTGGTAGCGTTCGCAATTGGCCACTCAAACGCATCCTCATGAGTTATTTTGCAAGTGTTTATGTGCGCCTCATACTTTGGATCAACATCAAAGACACAACCGCTGGCTTCAAATGCTATCAGGCCAAGGTGCTTCAAGCCATTCCACTTGACGCCATCCCTTTTAAGGGCTATGCTTTTCAAATATGCATGAAATTTGCAGCCATTCAACTCGGTTTTCGAGTCAAAGAAATCCCTATCACTTTTATTGATCGCATTGCCGGAGAGTCAAAAATGAGTAAAGGGATTTTCAAAGAAGCCTTTTTTGGCGTATGGGAAATGAAAAAAATGAAATGGAAATGAAAAAAATACTGAGGAACGGAACTATCATCAACGAAGGCAAAAAATTTGTTGCCGATATCTACATCTCAAATGGTCGGATTGAAAAAATTGCCAGCCAAATTTCTTTATCAGAAAAGGTTGAAGAAATAGATGCAAGTGGTCTATATATTTTACCAGGCTGCATTGATGATCAAGTACATTTTAGAGAGCCTGGGCTTACACATAAAGGCAATATTTTCTCTGAGTCTAGGGCTGCTGTTGCTGGTGGTATTACAAGTTTCATGGAAATGCCAAATACAGTTCCTAACGCACTTACCCAAGAGTTACTCGAAGCTAAATATCAAATCGCGAGTCAGACCGCACTTGCCAATTACTCCTTTTTCATGGGAGCCTCCAATGATAACCTTGAAGAAGTGCTTCAAACCGACACCTCGAAAATTTGCGGCGTAAAGGTTTTTATGGGTTCTTCAACGGGAAACATGTTGGTTGATAAAGAAAGTGTATTAGAGGGCTTGTTTTCGCGTGTTGACGCACTTATTGCTACACATTGCGAAGACGAACACACCGTTAAATCAAATCTTGCCTTATTTCAAGCTAAATATGGCGATAACATTCCGGTAAGCGCACATCCACTCATTCGCAATGAGGAGGCTTGCTTTCTCTCCTCATCAAAAGCTGTAGCGCTAGCTAAGAAACACAAAGCGCGTTTACATGTCTTGCATATTTCTACGGCTAAAGAAACACATTTATTTAGCAACGCACTTCCATTAGAACAAAAGCTCATCACTTCTGAAGCCTGTGTGCACCACCTTTGGTTCAGCGATGCCGACTACCAGGAAAAAGGAAATTTCATTAAATGGAATCCAGCGGTGAAAACCGCCCTCGACCGTGAAGGCATTTGGGAAGCCTTGCTTGATGACAGAATCGATGTAATTGCTACCGATCATGCGCCTCATACCCTTGAAGAAAAATCCAATCCGTACCTCAGCGCTCCGTCTGGTGGCCCACTCGTGCAACACGCCTTGATTGCCATGCTAGACAAGGTCAAAGACGGTCTGATATCCATAGAACGGGTTGTAGAAAAAATGGCCCATGCGCCCTCTATTCTTTTTAAAATTAAAGACCGCGGCTTTATCCGAGAAGGTTACCATGCCGATTTAGTTTTGGTGAAACCCGCAGCCGGAGAACCCGTCAGTAAAAGCAACGTACTTTATAAATGTGCTTGGTCTCCTTTTGAAGGACACCAGTTTTCACATAGCATCCATAGCACCTTTGTCAACGGAAACTGTGTATACGCAAACGGGCAAATTATAGAAGGATCGACTGGCGAAAGGTTGTCATTTTTGCCAAGATGAAAAAATACATCGTCTTACTTTTTTTAGGTCTTGGTTTTTCTTGTAACGAATTGAGCGTTCCTTCTGAATATCTTCAACCCGAAGAAATCAGTGTACTGGTCGAAGAAATCAGCGTTCTAGAAGCACATTATCAAAGCACCTACGGTGTGCCGGGTCAATATAAAGCCGCGCTAGACAAAGCGGTTTCCATTGTATTGAAACAACATCATTGCACACTTTTAAAGTTCAAGAGAAGCGTTTACTATTATGCCGCGCACCCAGCGCTACAAAAGCTACTCAATGAAAGCACAATGACGCGCTTAAGTCGGAAAATATAAGCGTTAAAAACTGTGGTGCACTGCCTCCACCTTAGACCCAAAAAAGTGGGAAGCCTTTTGATCAAAAACAGCAGTTGTCTCAGACGTGAAAAACCTAACCTCGGCATTTTTACTGAGCCTCTGTTCCATTTCAGGATGAGCCTTTAAGTAATTGGCTAACTTTTCAGCTACTATCGGACCCTGTGGGATCACTTTAATATTTGGCCCAACTAATTGCTGCAAATGCGCTTGAAGTACAGGATAATGTGTACACGCCAGTAATATGGTGTCTATTGACGCATTAGCACTTAACAATTGCTGCACATCTTCCAAAATAAATTGCTTGCCAGCTGGATGCTCATATTGTTGATTCTCAATCAATGGCACCCACATCGGACACGCATGCTGATGCACTTCAATTTCCGGAGCAAATTTCGATAATTCTATTGGATATGAATTAGAGTTGATCGTGCCCTGCGTACCTAAAATTCCAACATGCTTGCTGTGCGTCAGTTCGCCTAAAACTTCAGTACTAGGTCGTATCACACCCAAAACGCGATTTGTTTGAGAAATATTTGGCAAATCTTTTTGTTGTATGGTCCTTAATGCCTTAGCAGATGCCGTATTACAAGCTAGGATAACTAATGGGCAGCCTTGCTCAAAAAGAAAATTTACGGCCTCGAGGGTGAACTCATAAACCACATCGAAAGATCGATTGCCGTAAGGGGCCCGGGCATTATCGCCAAAGTAAATAAAATCATATTGAGGCAATTGAGCGCGTATAGCTGACAACACTGTAAGGCCGCCATAGCCAGAATCAAAAACACCGATTGGGGTACGTTCCATTTCAATCAAAGCTAACAAAAAAAGGGCAACCAATGGTTGCCCTTCCTGATCAATTAGTGCGATTATTTTTTTGTTGCTGCAGCGTCTAGAATCAATAACTCAACGATTACTTCGTTGGTAATATCCATTCCTCCTTTAGAGTACATCGTTGCAGACACATCGATTACGTAATTTAGTTTTTTACGTTCTGACACGATTTCTATCGATTTCTGAACCCTGTCCAAGATGGGTGCGTTCAACTCCTCGCTCATCAACTGTAAACCTTCTTCCAAAGAAGTTTGAGTTGCCTCGAGCATTTGTTGTTTTTGCATCAATTTGCTTTCTTGAATTTGACGCTCAACTTCAGACATTTTGTCTTTGTTGGTCATGTAAACTTGATATGCTTTTTGGAAGTCAGCATCCATTACTTGCAATTCTTGCATACCTGCTGTTTTCAAAGAGTCAAGTTTTTTGATCGCTAACTTGCGCGATGGCAAAGTATCTAATAATTTTTGTGAGTCAACGTGGGCGATTTTAGACTGAGCAAAAGTGTTTAAACCTAAAGCAACGAATAGTCCGAGTAATACATTTTTCATTTTTCTTTTTTTTATTTTGAGATTCCCATTTCTTCGAGCACTTCATTTGAAATGTCGAATTCTTTTTCTGCATAAAGCAAATTGCTTTGGTTTGCTTTGTCAAATACGAAAGTATAGCCTTCGCGCTTTGCCACTTTTTTCATGGCTGTAAAAACGCGGTCTTGAATTGGTTTGATGAGCTCTTGGCGCTTCTGGAAATAGTCTCCGTTACTACCAAAATGCTGCGTTTGAAGATCAATGGCCTCTTGTTCTAATTTTTGAATTTCAGACTTTCGTTTTTCTCTTTCTTCTTTTGGCAAAAGAACTTCTTCGCGGTCATATTTGCTTTTCAAATCTTTGATTGTAGCATAGCGGTCCTCGATTTCTTTTGTCCAGCGTTCGGCCATTTTATCAAGACGCTCTTTTGCCTCAGCGTATTCTGGAACATTCTCAAGGATGTAGTCAGAATCGATATAGGCATAAGTCTGAGCGCTGGCCATTCTGAAAGAAAGGACAAGCAACAAAAGCGCAATATATTTTAAGTTTTTCATAGACCTGCTAGAACGACGAAGTTACCAATTTATTGTGAATGCTACAATTCCCCTAAATTCATGCCAATTGTGAATGTAAGCTTCGGATAATAGCCTTTTGCCTTGATATCGAGGTCCGAGCCTTTCCCAAAACCAGTAGCCCAAGAATCAAGCTGATCAAAGCCAAATCCATAATCTAAACCTAACATTCCAAACATTGGTAAGAATACACGAATACCCACTCCAGCCGTTCTTTTCACGTTAAACGGATTGAATTTTTCAAATGAAGGGTAAGTGTTGCCCGCTTCCATAAAAGTAAGTGCGTAGAAAGTTGCTTGTGGGTTTAATGAAATTGGATAGCGCAATTCTAGCGTGTACTTGGCCACAATTGGGTCGCCACCAGCTGAGGAAAGCGTGTTGTCCTCATAACCTCTAAGCGCGATGATTTCACGACCTAAAAACTGATTGGCTCCCATGCCAGTCAAGCCACTACCTCCCATAAAATAACGGTCAAATGGATTGACCCCTTTTTGCTTGTTATAGGCGCCCATATATCCAAACCCAAAACGAGACATCAACACTAGTTTTTTATCTGGAGTAAGCGGCGTATACCATTCACCAGTTAACTTAAGTTTGAAATACTCCAAGTATTTGAAGCGTTCTTGCGCACTCATGCTGCTGTAATCCTTCTCAGGACCCAACAAAGAATATGGCAATGTTGCAGAAGAGGTAAATGTAAAGTTTGAACCGTTTTGCGGATAAATAGGTGCACTTACAGAACTTCTTTGCAAGACATATTTGAAGGCGATGTCGTTGGCGTATCCATTTTGGAACAATGGGAAAAACGAATAATTCTGTACATCTGAATACTTATAATACAACTCGTAAGAAGCAATAAAGTAGTCATCTGGCCATTTTTTACGGCGCCCCATGGATATACCGGCTGCGGTGATAGCAATGCCGCTGTAATCTTTATTTGAACGAAGCACCCCATTTTGCGAAATCGCTGAATTAGAGAGATAAAAAGTGAGGGAATTTGGTTTCTTTCCGCCTAACCACGGTTCTGTGAATGAAAAGTTATATCCCTGATAAAAACGACCTGTTGATTGGGCGCGAATGGATAAGCGCTGACCGTCTCCGCCAGGAAGTGGAGACCATGCTTTTTTATCGAAGAAGTTTTTGGTAGAAAAATTATTGAAGGACAGTCCTAGCGTTCCGATGACGCGTCCTGAGGTGTTGGGGCCAGCGCCACCGTAACCACCCGAAAGCTCAATTTGGTCGCTTGATTTTTCAGCGACAACATACTCGATGTCTACCGTTCCGTCTGCCGGATTCGGCTTCGGATTCACTTGAAAACCTTGCTCATCAAAGAAGCCGAGCTGAGCAAGCTCACGCTGCGTACGCATGATGTCCGCTTTATTAAACAGATCTCCGGGCTTGGTTCTGATTTCTCTAAGAATGACGTGATCGTTGGTTTTGGTATTGCCTCGGATGCTTACGTTTCCGATATGCGCTTCCTTGCCTTCAATGATGCGAATTTGATGGTTAATTCGGTTGCTATTAACGCCTGTTTCAACGGGTGAAATTTGGAAAAATAAATAACCGCGATCCATGTAAAGTGAAGAGATATCTCGGCCATCTCCGTTGCCATAAAGACGTTGCGAAAATAAATCCTTATTGTAGAGGTCTCCGGGTTTAATGCCTAGCACGGTATCAAGAAAACTAGAGCGGTACTTGGCATTACCAATCCATTCGATTTCTCCAAAATAGTATTTCTCGCCTTCGCTAATTTCGATGCGAATTTTCATGTTCTTGGCATCGAGCATATACACGCTGTCCTTGACAATATAAGCATCACGAAGACCCTCGGCATTGAATTTTGCGAGTATAGCCTTTTTATCAGTAGCATAACTACTTTCCGTATATTTTGAGCGCTTGAAAATTCTTAGCGGACCTTTTTGCTTGGTGTCTTTCATCGCTAATTTTAGCTTCCAAAGAGGAACAGAACTCACGCCTACAAATTCAATTTCTTTGATCCCGATTTTAATCCCCTTGTCGATTTGAATGACAAAAATTTCAGAATTGTTGATCAGGGTATCTTGCTGTCTGGCAATGCTGACATTGGCATAATAAAATCCTTTGTCTCGGTAATAGCTTCTGATTTTACTTTTAGTCTCAAAAATGAGGTTTTCAGTTATCGTTTTTCCTGCGTATAAAGTGATTTCCTCGCGAAGTTTGTCTGCTTCGCGTTTGTTAACACCGACAAAACGAAACTTGGAAAGCTTCGGACGCGGGCTTAATTCAATGACTAGGTAAACGATTCCGCCTACTTCCTTTTCTGCGTAAATGGCAACATCTGAAAACAAGCCTTCGGCCCATAAGTTTTGAATGGCTTTGCTGATTTGCTGGCTTGGCAAAGTGATTTTTTGCCCTGTTCGCAGCCCAGCAATTAGTTTGATAGCTTGGTGATCATAGTTGTCGGCACCCACAACCCTAACTGGGCCTATTTCAAAAGTTTGGGGGTTGGCATAATCAAAGCTCAAACCGCCCAATGTATTTGGGGTTTGGGCAGTTATTTTGCCAACAAAAACGCTTAGAAAACAAAAAATTATAAACCTCATCAAGCTTTTTGTATTTGTTCTGAAACCATGCCGAATCTTCTTTCTCGCTTTTGATAAGCACGAATTGCTTCTAATAAAGCATCTCTTCGAAAATCGGGCCAGTGAGTTTCTGTAAAGTATAGTTCTGTATAAGACAATTGCCATAGCAAAAAGTTACTAATGCGGCACTCGCCACTTGTTCTGATTAGTAATTCTGGGTCAGGAATGTCTTTGGTTTGTAGCAATTGAGCAAAGTCCTGCTCTTGTACTTTTGTAGGATCCAGCTCTTGTTTTTGGGCCAGTTCAGTTAGTTTTTTAGCGGCTTCTAGAATCTCTTGCCTAGCCGAATAATTGAGCGCTAGCACCAAGGTAAGATTCTTGTTATTTTTGGTGCGTTCCATGGCTTCCATTAATGATTCATAGCATTTTCCGGGAAGCCCTTTAATGTTGCCGATTGTTAATAAACGAACGCCATTTTGATGCATTTCGTCTACCTCATTTGTAATGGCTTCTACTAACAAATTCATTAAGCCCTCAACTTCCTCACTTGGCCTAGACCAGTTTTCTGTTGAAAAAGCATACATGGTCAGGTAAGAGATGCCAATTTCTCTGGCTGTTTTAATAACTTCTTTAACAGATTCAACGCCAGCAGCATGGCCATACAGCCTGTGCTGTCCTTGATTTTTTGCCCAACGACCATTGCCGTCCATGATGAACGCAATGTGTTGTGGTAGGTTTTGTAAATCTATGATGTCTTTGTAATCCATTAGGCCTAACGAAAATACACATTCTTTTCGGAGAATGTCATAAAAAAAGGGAGTGGTAAGACCATTCCCTTTTTCAATGTTTGATAAATGGCTTAATCAGCCAATACAATTAACTTATTGTTGTTTAACTCAGCAACACCACCTTTGATTTCAATAGAAACTGTAGATCCGGAAACTTTAAAGTTTGGATTGAGTTGTTCAACACTTCCTTTGGTTTCAAATTGAAGAACGCCAGTTTTTAATGAAGAAATGATTGGAGCGTGGTTATTCAAAACTTGAAAAATTCCGTCAAGTCCTGGTAAACTTACGCTGTTTACTTCTCCTTTAAAAAGGTTTGCTTCTGGTGTGATGATTTCTAGTGTCATTATGCTTCAGCTAACATTTTTTCTCCTGCTGCAATAACGTCTTCAATACCACCTTTTAGGTTGAAGGCTGCTTCTGGATATTGATCGTATTTACCGTCAAGGATTTCGTTGAACGCCTTAATTGTATCTTGGATATCAACAAGTACACCCGGGATACCAGTAAATTGCTCTGCTACGTGGAATGGTTGAGACAAGAAACGTTGAACGCGACGTGCTCTGTGTACAATTAACTTATCTTCTTCTGATAATTCATCCATACCAAGGATTGCGATGATATCTTGAAGTTCTTTGTAGCGCTGTAAGGTAACTTTTACGCGTTGTGCACAATTGTAATGCTCATCACCGACGATTTCAGGAGTAAGGATTCTTGAAGTTGAATCGAGTGGGTCAACCGCAGGATAAATACCTAACTCAGAGATTTTACGTGAAAGTACTGTGGTTGCATCAAGGTGAGCAAACGTGTTTGCCGGAGCAGGGTCAGTAAGGTCATCTGCAGGTACGTAAACCGCTTGTACAGAGGTAATTGATCCGTTTTTAGTTGATGTAATGCGCTCTTGCATGGCACCCATTTCTGTTGCCAATGTAGGTTGGTAACCTACTGCAGATGGCATACGACCAAGAAGTGCAGAAACCTCGGAACCAGCTTGAGTAAAGCGGAAGATGTTGTCTACGAAGAAAAGGATGTCTTTTCCTTGGCCTTCGCCGTCACCATCGCGGAAGTACTCTGCAATAGTAAGACCTGAAAGCGCTACACGAGCACGTGCTCCTGGAGGCTCGTTCATTTGTCCGAAAACGAAAGTTGCTTTGGATTCTTTCATTTCTTCAAGGTCTACTTTAGAAAGATCCCATCCGCCTTCTTCCATGGAATGCATAAATGCATCACCATATTTAATAATTCCTGATTCAAGCATTTCGCGAAGAAGGTCATTTCCTTCACGCGTACGCTCACCAACACCGGCGAATACAGATAAACCTCCGTGTCCTTTGGCGATGTTGTTAATTAATTCTTGGATAAGTACTGTTTTTCCTACACCCGCACCACCGAAAAGACCAATTTTACCACCTTTTGCATATGGTTCGATAAGGTCAATTACTTTAATCCCTGTGAAAAGGATTTCAGTTGCAGTAGAGAGTTGGTCAAATTTTGGGGCTTCGCGGTGAATTGGTAAACCTTCCGCGTTGTCCATTGTATTGATTCCGTCGATGGCTTCACCAACTACGTTAAATAATCTTCCTTTGATGCGGTCTCCGGTTGGAACTTTAATCGGAATACCTGTAGAAATAACTTCCATTCCACGCATGAATCCGTCTGTAGAGTCCATGGAAATTGCACGAATTGCGTTTTCACCAACATGGGCTTGAACTTCCAAAACCACACGGGTTCCGTCTGCTTTGAACACCTCAAGTGCATCATAAATGTTGGGAAGCGCTGTTCCGCGCTCAAATCGAACGTCCACAACTGGACCGATAACTTGTGAAATTTTTCCTTTGATAGTTGACATCAGCTGTCTTTTAAAATTTGGGCACAAAGATAGCAGTTTTTATTTGTTTACTAAAGAAACAAATTCAAGAAATTTTATATGCGCCCCGCGTCGTTGCGAAAAAGCAAGAATCGAACGGGGAAAAATGTAAATAAAAAAGACAACACACTGGCTGCTAGGATGATGTTATAGAAATCAAGCGCTTGAAACACAATTGGAAATGGCACATTTGCCCCTGGTACAACAAGCCAACCAAATGCGATTTGGGTCCAACAAACAATTACACCCAAAAACAGCCCTATGAAGACCCCGGAAAACGAGAGCATTAAACCCTCAAAGAAAAAGACCTGAAAACGCTGATTTTTACTCAGCCCTATAGACTTTAAAATGACTATGTTTTGTTGTTTCTCATGTATCAGCATGGTTAAACTAGCAACCAAATTAAAAGATGCCAAGACGAAAACAAAAAGTAACATTACAAAAACAATAAGCCTTTCTGATTTACTTGTTTTAAATATCAATTCATTCTTTTCAAAAATGGTTTGAACCTTAAACGCTGCACCAAGTTGATCTTGCAGATTTTGTTTTACCAAATCTAGATCAGCACCCTTTTCAATATAAACCAAGAGTTGTGAACACGACCCCGACATATTGAGTAGTTCTGCTGCCAAACTGTAGTCCCAAAGTAAAACAGATCCATTGAGCTCTTGATTGTAATTCAAAGCGCCCTCCACAAACACCTGTTGTAAATGAAAAGGTGTTTTGCCAAGTCGCATTTTCGCATTGCGCTTTGGCGCATATACCTGAATGTTGTTTTGCTCAGAACCCAAACCAAGATTCAACTTTGAAAAAAGATCGGCACCTAAAAAAGCAAAACCACCTTGACGGATTGCTCCAACGCCTACTTGGTTAATGAGGTGCCTTGAAACATTTGCATTTTTTAAAAATACGGCATCAACTGCATGTAAATTCGCATTGATCCAGCGTTGGTTTTTTCGCAAAACCACGAGTTCTTCAATCTCTTTACTGATGCCACTTACACCCTGCGTTTTTAATAAATTAACTGTGTCAATTTCACGCAAAAAAAAGCTCTTTCGAGTGCTGTGTGAGATAGAAATAGGTGCATCAAACGAAGTGTACAGTTTTGAAATCATGCCTTCTATGCCGTTGAAAGCAGACAACAAAATAACCATAGCTGCTGTGCAAACAGCAATGCCAATCACCGAAATTCTAGAAATAAGACTGACTATCGAACGTTTAGAACGATTAAATAGGTAGCGCTTTGCTATGTAAAAAGCGGTTCGAATGACTTAGTTTTTGAGTAGTTCGTCAATCTTATTAGCGTAATCAAGCGAATCGTCAATGTGAAATACTAAGTCTGGGATTTTACGTAGGTTTTTGAGTCTTCTACCCACTTCAAGTCTGATTTTACCTCTGTTCGCCTGGACACTTTCCAACACTTCTTTTTTGTCAGGACCCGCAAAAATACTCAGATAAACCCTGGCTAAACTCAAGTCAGAAGTAACCCTAACGACAGTAACACTTACCATTGCTCCAAGACATATTTCGCCTGCTTGACGCTGAAAAAAAGTAGCTAATTCAGCTTGTATAACGGCCTCTATTTTTTGTTGACGAATCGAACTCATATTGCAAAGGTAAGAATACTTGTTGTGCAAGGTCTCATCTAAACAAAAATGTATCTTTGTATCAATGTCTTATTACCGAGAAATATATAATTACACCTTCAAATACAAAGGGCTGGCTTGGGCCACAATTTTATTCAACCTGCTTTTTGTTGTCTTCAATTTACTCTCTTTGGTCCTGTTTATCCCAGTACTTCAATTGATTTTTCGAAAAAGAGAAGAACTAAAACCTATTCTACCACCTACTTACAAAGGTGGTTGGTCAGGACCTTTTGAATACGTTCAAGACCAATACAATTTTACAATGCGTGAAATTGTGAGCGAAGACCCTAAAACAGCATTGTTTTTGGTGTGCGCATCCGTATTGTTGACCTTTCTGTTGAAAAACATATTTAGATATGCTGCGGTTTGGACTCAATCAGAATTACGCATGGCTGCGGTTCGAGACATCCGTGCTGCGCTCTTTGAAAAAGCACTCCGTTTACCTTTAAGTTACCACAGCAAAGAGAAAAAGGGCGACTTAATGGCCAGGATGAACAGTGATGTCAATGAAATTGAAGTGGCCGTTGTCAGTATTCTTGAATTGATATTTAGAGAGCCCTTGGCCATTATCATCAATTTACTCACCCTGATTTACATGAGCCCAAGGCTGACGCTTATTGCTTTGTTTTTATTACCGCTTTCCGCATTTGTCATTTCGCGAATCGGCAAAAGTCTCAAAAGAACTGCGCACAAAACACAAGAGCAGCTCGGTTTTCTTTATGCCTCTATGGATGAACACCTTGGTGGTATCCGCATCATAAAAGCTTTCAATGCCATTCCATTTATTACAGCTTCCTTCAACGAAAAAAACCTCCAACACCAAAAATTAGCCACAAGGGTTTTTAGAAAACGCGATTTATCCCCTCTGCTCAATGAAACACTTGGAGCGGCGGTGCTACTGGCATTGGTATTTTTCGGTGGAAGACTCATTCTAGAAGGAAAACAAATTGGTTTAACTGGAGAGGTGTTTTTAACATACATCATCGTCTTCTCACAATTCCTTAGGCCTATTCAAAGTGTCTCCAACAACATGGCCAACATGACAAAAGCACAAGCCTCTCAGGATCGCATCAATGCTTTGTTGAACGCACAAGACAACATCGTAGATAAGCATGATTGCACGAAAAAAACAAGTTTCGAGCAGGATATTAGCTTCAATAATGTTAGTTTTTCTTACCAAAGTCAAGCAGTTCTCAAAGACGTAACTTGGAAAGTTAAAAAAGGACAGCTGGTTGCCATCGTCGGAGAATCTGGGAGTGGTAAGTCTACGCTAATGGACTTATTACAGCGCTTTTACGATGTAAAAGAGGGAAGTATTGAAATCGACGGTATTGACTTGAGAAACTTGAGGATTCGTGATTTGCGCGCGTTAATTGGTGTTGTGAGTCAAGAATCTATTTTATTCAATCTCACCGCCGCACAAAATATTGCTTTTGGCGACGACAACCCAGATCAAAAGCGCATTGAAGAAGCGGCTAAAGTTGCAAATGCCTTTGACTTTATTTCTGCCCTTGAAAACGGTTTCGAAACACCTCTTGGAGAGCGCGGCAATAAGCTTTCAGGAGGGCAAAAACAGCGGATTGCTATCGCTAGGGCTATTTATAAAAACCCCGCCATACTCATCTTAGATGAAGCGACTTCAGCGCTAGACACCGAATCTGAAAGCCTTGTTCAGCAAGCGCTTGAAAATTTGATGCAAGAAAGGACATCATTTGTCATTGCGCATCGTTTGTCTACAGTAAAAAATGCCGATGAAATTATCGTTTTATCGAAAGGTCAAATAATTGAACACGGGAAACACCATGATCTATTGGCATTAAACGGGCATTACAAGAAACTATGCGAATTACAAGGTTTGTCATAAATAAAATCTATTAGTCTTGTTACAACTTAACTGTCTTTATTTGATTAACTTTGAGTTTTTAAGCCATAAATGAACAACACAACTATACAGTTCTCCAAAGAACACAATTCAGAGTTTTATAAAACCCTGAAGTCAAGAGTAAACAGCTACTTTAAAGACAACAAAATCTCTAAACAAGCCAATGCAGCAATGGTATTCAAAACCTTTGCGCTTTTAGCCCTCTTTTTAATTCCTTATGGTTTTCTATACAACCAAGGATTGCCTACTTGGGCTTATGTCGGATTATGGTTTGTGATGGGCTTCGGTATGGCCGGAGTAGGTCTTTCCGTGATGCACGACGCCAATCACGGCGCCTATTCGAAAAAAGAATGGGTAAACACTTTGGTCAGCAATGTCATGATTATTCTTGGTGGAAGCGCCCGAAACTGGAGAATTCAACACAACGTGTTGCATCATACCTACACGAACGTTACCGATCATGACGAAGACATCGACCCACCCGTTTTCATGTTGCGTTTTTCGCCGCATTCAAAGCACTACGCAATTCACAAATTCCAACACCTTTATGCGTGGTTCTTTTATGGCATGATGACGCTTTTCTGGTTCCTTACCAAAGACTATCAACAAGCATTTCGTTACAAGAAAAAGAACCTTATAACTGCGCAAGGCGTCAGCTTTACCCAACACATGATTGGCATCGTCTTTTTTAAAGTTTTGTATGCATTTTTATTCTTGTTTTTACCTATTTACTATGGTGGGGCGAGCTGGTTAGTAAATACACTTGGGTTTTTGTTAATGCAATTTATCTGTGGTTTAATTCTTGCCATGATTTTCCAGCCAGCACACGTCGTGCCAACCTCAACCTATCCAATTCCAAATGACTCAGGTGTGGTTGAAGCCGATTGGGCTGTTAATCAACTTTACAATACTGCAAATTTTGCACCCAAATCAAAATTATTCTCTTGGTATGTGGGTGGTTTGAATTACCAAGTTGAGCACCATTTGTTTCCATCAATTTGTCATATTCATTATAATAAAATAGCCCAAATTGTAGAGCAAACTGCTAAGGAATATAACTTGCCTTACCATTCTTACAAAACGTTTGTTTCAGCACTTGCTGACCACACGCGCATGCTCAAAAACCTAGGCAAGCAAAACCCTTCTTTGGCCTAACATGAATCTTGATATTTTGCATCAATACTGCATGCAAAAATTAGGTGCCGAGGCTTGTTTTCCGTTTGACGAACAAACCCTTGTTTTCAAGGTCTTTGGCAAAATGTTTGCACTTGTCGATGTCGATTCATTTGAATCTATTAATCTAAAATGTGATCCCGAACACGCCATAGATTTAAGAGAGCGTTACACCGCAGTTCAACCAGGGTTTCACATGAATCACAAGCATTGGAATACTGTTCGTTTTCACGAAGATGTTTCAGATTCCCAAATATTCGAATTCATTGATCATTCATATCAATTAGTTTATCGAGGTTTGCCTAAAAAAATTCGCGATGAAAATCCGCTTGGATAAGTTTGTATGGTGTGTAAGACTCACCAAAACGCGTTCCTTGGCCACAGAATTAATTGCTAAGGGCAAGATTCTTATAAATGATCAATCTGTAAAACCATCAAGAGAAATTAAAATAGGGGAGCTCATTGTAGTTCAAAAACATAGCGCCAAATTTGAATACAAAGTGCTTGATCTAATAGATCGCCGTGTTGGCGCTCCTTTGGTCAAAGACTACATTTTGGATCAGACAAAAGAAGAAGAAATACAAAAGCTAAAGGTTTACCAAGAAGCACAAAGAAACTACCGCTTAACAGATGGCAAACCGACCAAGAAAGACCGTAGAGAATTGGATCGCTTCCTAGACGATTGGTCTGAAATCAATTGATTTCGTCTGCAAGAATTTTTTCGGCTAATACAGAACTCAACTTTATATAACTTTCTGTTGTCCAGCCTCCTACGTGTGGAGTAAGCACTACATTTTCTGCTGAAATCAAATAAGAAAAAGACGATGGCAATTCTTGCTCAAAAAAAGACTCAAAACTTTTAGATTCAAATTCAAGCACATCTAAGCCAGCTCCTTTTATTTTACCTGATTTTAATCCACTAACTAACGCCTCTGTTTCCACGATTTTTCCTCTTGACAAATTCAATACATAGAAGGGTTTGTGCATTTTTGATACGAAGTCATCATTGAAAATAAAACGAGTCTCTTTGTTCTGGGGTATATGAAAACTCAAAACGTCTGCCTGTTCCAAGATGGCATTTAGGGTGCATTCTTGAACAAAATGATCCCCAAAACCAGATTTATATTTATCGTGTGCTAAAACGCGAACGTCGAACCCTCTGAGTTTTTTTGCAAAGGCGGATCCGTTATTTCCATATCCTATGATGCCGACGGTTTTACCATCGAGTTCTTCTCCGCGGTTAGACTCCCTACTCCATTCTCCGTTCCTAATTTCTTTATCTGCCTTTTGAATTTTATGGAACAATGAGAGTAGCATTCCAAGAGCGTGTTCTGCAACAGCATTTCTATTTCCTTCCGGTGAATTGTATACTCGAATGCCTAATTCTCTGCAGATTTTGGTATCGATGTTCTCAAGCCCGGAACCAGATCTGGCAATAAACTTCAAATTTGGGCAAAGCGAAAGAAAGTGAGTGTCAATTGTAAATCTTGAACGTATGACAACCCCATAAGCTTTGGCTAAAAATGGTAATAAATTTTCAAAGCTGGTTTTGGTATGATCTAGACAGTTCATGCCAGCCTGCCTCAATTTTTGTTCAAGCACTGGATGAACACTATCTATAAAAACTACTTGCTTATCACTCATTTGCTAAAATTAGCCAATTTTTGATCTTTTGGTAGAAAAAATGCTTTTTTTAGACTGTGTTTAATGCATCATCGTGGCTAACCGCTTATGATTTCACCTTTTTAGTGTTTAAGCGCGCTTAGAACGCTTTAAAATGCAAATTAACGGCCTAAATGAATCAATAATACTGAAATATCGCTAGGTGATACCCCTGAAACGCGGGCAGCTTGACCTATGGTTGCGGGTTTTATTCTCGAGAGTTTTTCCTTCGCTTCAATACTCAGACTTTTAATTTGGCGATAATCTATTTCTGGATTTATTTTTAAATCTTCGAGTCGTTGCAGTTTTTGTGCTTGCTCTTCTTCTCTTTCTATATAACCTTCGTATTTCAATAAGATTTCGGCCTGCTCGATTGCGAGCGGATCTACCGCTTTAATTTCATCAACAAGACCCTTGATTGGTTCGCTAATTGATACCAAATCGTCAAGTGTAACGTGCGGCCTAGTTATTAAGGAAGCTGCTTTGACCTGTTGATTGATTGGTGCAGAATCCTTTAGAAGTAGCATTTCATTCGCTTGCGCTGGCGTAATACCTACTTCTTTTAATTTCGATTTGAGTGCCTGCGTGTTTGCTTTTTTTGTCTCTACTCTTTTTAAATCTTCGGCGTCTGCGAGACCTATTGAATAGCCAAGTGGTGTCAACCTTTCATCTGCATTATCTTGTCTTAACAATATTCTAAATTCCGCACGACTTGTAAACATTCTGTACGGCTCATTGGTCCCTTTTGTTATCAAATCATCGATGAGCACACCAATGTAAGCTTCGCTTCTCGTGAGAATAAAAGGATCTTTTTGATGAACCTTTTGATGCGCGTTGATCCCTGCCATAAGTCCTTGGCAAGCCGCTTCTTCATAACCGGTTGTGCCATTTATTTGACCAGCAAAAAACAAGTTATCTACAAGTTTTGTTTCTAGGGTATGACTTAATTGTGTTGGTGGAAAGTAATCGTATTCTATAGCGTAGCCAGGTCTAAACATTTTCGCATTTTCAAATCCTGGTATGCTTTTCAATGCTAAATTTTGTACATCCTCTGGAAGTGAAGTAGAAAAACCATTCACATAGATTTCTACCGTATTCCAACCTTCCGGCTCTACGAATATTTGATGTCTGTCGCGGTCAGCAAAACGAGAAATTTTATCTTCGATACTTGGACAATAACGCGGACCTGAGCTTTTAATTGCACCGTTAAACATTGGCGAACGATCAAAACCGGTTCTCAATAAATCATGCGTTCGTTCATTTGTATAAGTTATGTGACAGGGAAGTTGTTTAACCAATGCGGGTGTAGAACCATAACTAAACTTCGAGGGATTTTCGTCCCCTAGTTGAACTTCCATCTTTGAATAATCCAAGCTCCGACCATCTACCCTTGGTGGCGTTCCTGTTTTCATTCTTCCAGCTTCAAAACCAAGTTCAACCAAAGATTCTGTTAAACCAATTGCGGCCTTCTCTCCAGCCCGGCCTCCGCCATACTGCTTTTCACCGAGGTGAATTAAGCCATTTAAAAAGGTGCCATTTGTGAGTACAACCGCACTTCCGTATACTTTGGTTCCCATGGCTAACTGGACACCCACCACCTTGTTTCCTTCAGTGAGAATCCCTACGCACATGTCTTGCCAGAAATCAACATTTTTGTTTTGCTCTAACAAATAACGCCATTCCAAAGAAAAAAGAACCCTGTCATTTTGGGTTCTTGGCGACCACATTGCAGGGCCTTTTGATCGGTTGAGCATACGAAATTGTATGGCGCTCTTGTCACTAACAATTCCAGATCCGCCACCTAAGGCATCTATTTCACGAACTATTTGACCCTTAGCAACACCACCCATTGCTGGGTTACAGCTCATTTGAGCAATAGTGTTCATGTTCATTGTAACCAACAAAACTTTGCTTCCCATTCGGGCAGCAGCGTTTGCGGCTTCACAACCAGCATGTCCAGCACCTACAACAATTACATCGTATTTTTCTAACATCATAACAATATTGTTTCACGTGAAACAACAGTAAATCACTTTAATTTGTTTCACGTGAAACAAAAAGTGATAGATATATATTTTCTTTTTTTCGCATCAGCTGCTCATCAGCTGGCAATTTATCTTTGTAACCACAAAGATGTAATAAGCCATGGAATACGACTCTATATAACTCTTCCTCGAAAGAAACTTTCAATGTATCCGCATTTTCTTTAACCCTTGGAAGAGAAATCATAATATCACCTGAAACATGATTACCATCTGAATAATCAAATGTAATGACGTCAGTGTAATAATCGTGGCTGAGATATTGCTTATTGACTTCAAGTAAGTAATCATCATCCGTGAAAACAATACTTAGATCATTCAGCTGTTTATCCTCTGAAGAGGCAAGAGACTTTAAATATTCTTTAAGGGACTTTTTAGAAATAAAGCTTGGTATTTTGACACCAAGATTAATGATTTGTATCATTTCTGAAAATAGAGATTAACTGTATTACCTGGGTTTTCAAATTCAACCTCATCTGCTAAATTCTTCATCAGAAAGACACCCCTTCCGCTTTCTTTAAAAATATTTTCTGGAGCAGTTGGGTCCGGTAGTGCATCAAATTCAAAACCTTTTCCTTGATCTTTTACCTGTATACAAAAAATTGCAGGCTCGTTTAGAACACTGATTGTAACATTCAGATCAGGATTATTTTTATTTCCATGAGAAATGGCGTTATTAACAGCTTCTGAAACTGCAATAAGTACATTTCCAAAGGCTTCTTCGTTTACACCGAGGTCTTGACATACCGAACCAACTAATTTCTCAACATCTATAAGTGATTGATAATCAGATGGTAATACTAATTCCTTAACTATATTTAATCCTTCTTTCATAAGCTAAAAGTCTGGAATTATAATTGAAGATATTGATCAGCACGCTGCTTATAATAAGGTTGCAGCGCAGGGTCGAAACCTCTCAATAATTCAAGATCATTCCATTTTGACCTTTTATACTCTTCAAATCGGATTTGGTTACCTTTTTGTGTATCTTTTCCACTCTGAGATTCTCTTTTTTCTTCAAAGCCGCGTTGCATCATCGCTTTTTCACTTTCCAACAAGCGTGTCATGATTTCCTTCTGCCTTTGAATGGTCTGCTGATCGACTCTTTTCAATAATAAGTCTTTCTCCTGCTCTTCCAATTCTTTAATTAGTGGGTTGAGTTGATTACCCAAACCTTTTCCTTCTTTGTTTAATTCTTGACGAAGCTGTTCTAGTCGCTGTCTAATTGCAGTTTGTTCTGCGGCCATTTTAGCCAATTCTTTACTACCCATACCCATCATTCCTTGTCCGGGTTTTCCATCTTTCCCTGGCATAGATCCTGGTTGCTGCCCCGGTTGTTTTCCTCCAGGTTGGGCACCTTTCTGCATTTGTTCAAGCTGTTTTTTGAGCATTTCTTTCATGTCACCGGGGTTCATGGATTGCCCTGATTTTGGCCTACCCTTACCGGGATTATCACAACTACCGCTGCCATCCATCTCACCACTCATCTCTTGCTGCATACTTTGTAAGGCTTCATTAAGTAATAAAGCAAGATTATTGTAAGAAGTCATTGTCAATTGCTGATGCTTTTCTATTTCTTTTTTTTGATGGTCATCAATAGCCTCTATTGTTAAACTTTGATGTTGTGCAATTGCATTGAGTTCTGCATCAATAAAAGTGGCAATTTTAGGTTGTCGTTTTGCCAGCGCCAATAAGCTATCTTTTATAATTTTTGTATCGTCAATGATGCGTTGTTGTCTCCTACCTAGCTTTCTATAAATAGGGTCTTTTGTGCTAATTTTAGAGAATCTATTTTGTACATATTCTTGATCAAAACTCAATGTTAATAAACCCTCAAGAATTGCTCTTAAAGATTCCATATCTTCTTCTTGCTGCTTTTTATTTGCTTGTTGTTGTTTGGCATTTAATTGAGCAGCCATTGATTGCATTCCGGCGGCGGCTTGTTTTTGATTTTCACTCGCCTTTTTATTCTTCCCTTCTGAAATTTCTTGTGTTGCCTCTTTTAAATCTTGTTCAACTTGTTGTTGAAGCCCATCCATGACATCAAGATCAAGGGGTCTTTCAAGTTGCTTATTCAGCTCATTCAATTCCTTTAAATCTTGTTTTACTTCCTCAAATTTCTCATTGAGTTCTTTTTGTTTTTGTAGTAATGCATCTTTCGAAAGCTCATCTTTATTTTGTTCAAGCTCATTTTGTTCCTTAGCCAGAGATTCAAGTTGTTTTTCTAAATCATCTATACGCTCATTTACTTGCATTTTTTTGAGCATTTCTAAACTCCGATCAAGTTGTTTTTTCATGTCTTCACTCGACTGATTCAACTCTTCTAATTTTTCTCTTGTCTCTTCTTTATTTTGCTCTTGAAGTAGTTTCTCTAATTCGTCTAAAAGTTTCTTTAATTCATCATCCATCACTTCTTGAAGTAACTTTTCAAGTAAATCCTGTTTTTCGAGCAATTCTAAATCAAGTGGTGATAATTGATTTTTCTGCTCAGTACTTTGCTCCATTTGTTGCAAAGTTTCTTGAAGTTGTTGCTGTAATTGTTCTTGTTGTTGTTTCAATTCTTGAACTTTATTCAGCTTATTCCAATTCGTATTCTTACTCTGTAGCGCTTCTTTTTTTAGTTGTTGGACATCTTTCTGAAACGCTTGACTTTTCTTTAGTATATCTTGTAAATCATCTATTTGTTGTGCCTGTTCTTCTTGGCGTTGTTCATTGAGTTCTTCTAGATTAGGTAGTTCATAGGTACCTAATTGACTACGCGTAGATTTACTTCCGTTTACACCATCATTATCACTTACGACAAAGTAGTATTTAATGACATCTTCAAGCTGTATTTTTTCTCTTTTAAAATCAACGGCAAAATCAAAATTTTGAGCAGTGCCTTTTACACTGCTAACCGCCATTTTTTCGGTTCTTTTTTGACCATTTGCACTTTCTATGGTGTAAACAAAAAATAAATTATTGAGACCATAATCATCTCTTACAGAACCATTAAAATACTTACGCCCTTCATAAATTGAGTCTTGTTGTTCAATAACTTCTATAATTGGGTAAGCATCCTTGATAACAGTTATTCTGGATGAAGTTGTATCCCTGCGATAAGTTTGTTGATTGGTTAATATGAAAGATAATTTCACATCAGAAGAGAGCTTCTTTTGAAACGAACAAATATTACTATTGAATCTTTGAAGTTGCCCATTCCAAGAAACTAAAACTGACTGTGTATTCTTAGCTCTAATTTGCCATTGTATTTGTGTTCCTTCTGGCAGATTTAAGTCTCCTACATTATGAATAGTTTGTGGCGCTTTATTCAAATATTTAGGGAAGGTGCAAATAGCATTTAATAAGCCAATAACGGATTTTTTTGTTACCCGAATCATTTGTTTCTGACTATTAAATTCATTTGTACTTACATAAAAACTCGCTGTTTGCTGAAGTTTCTGAAGACGTGCAGTAAACCTGTTTTTTTGAACTTTTTTCATCAAAAATTTTCCCTGCTCAGAAACTAAATACAGTTGATTAGGTATTTCGTTATAACCAATATTTGGTTTCACTTTTACCTCAACTATGTAATCTTGGCCTTCCTCAATTGATTTGTTTGAATTCAAAAATTCAAAGAGATAGGGATTCGGTTGCTCAAAAACTTGGTTGTAAAAGACCACGCGTTTACTTCCTTGTAGTATCAATTGCGGTAAAAAAAGACCAACAGAAATAAAAACTACTAAAACGGGAAGTAGGTACTTTAAGTATTTCCTGTGATCTTGATATTGTATAGCTGATTGAAAAGATATGAGGCTTAATTTTTCAGAACGTTGTTGAATACTTGCTTGAAGTAATTCAATATTTCCTATTTGATCTGTTAAGTTCTGGTGTAATTGTAATGTGTTTTTAAGTTTGTCAGCAACGTCAGGAAAAAACTGTCCGATAATTTCCGCTGCCTGAAGATGATCAATTTTTTTACCCAGTGAAAATAGCTTACTCACTGGTTTGAATACTTGATCAAAGAATAAGTAGGTATTAAAAAGAATGAAACTAAAAAAGAAGAGTCCACGGACACCAGTTGAAAATCGGCCAAAAAACTCTAAGGAGGTTGTCAGTAAGAAAACACCAATAAAAACAGAACTGAATACTAAAACACCTCTGAGTAATTGATACCTATAGTACTTCCGTACAAAAGCATCAATTTGTTCAATGAGTGATTGATAGTTTGAATTCATAGTATAAAGCTAATATTTCAAAAGCGTCCAGCAAAATTAGCAGCTTAGACAAGCTTTAATTATATATTATATTCTTTTATTTAAATTCTTTTAAAAATTTACTATAGTTATTAAGGCTGTTCATATGTGTAAAAAAATATGCTTGATAATTAGTTTTATCCTTTCTGACTGATTTACAAACATTATACCAACATAATTAAACAGTTAAATAGTTGTAATACAGAAAAATAGAAGTTTAATTAACATTTGTGTTAAATCAAAAATTGTTAAAAAATTAAGCAATAGTTTACCAACAAAAGCTTTTCTTTTTAGTGTATAAACAAAGTAAAAGATCTGCCAAAAAATAGGGGTATTTACGTTTATTGTTTGCTTTTAAAAATTAGCGTCAAAAACCAAATAAGGTTTTCATTCTTTATAAACATCTTGTAAACCGATTTTTATCATTGTACGTTTACAAGTAGAACAGTCTTATTGAGCTGTAGGCTGAAGAAAATCACATTTGTTGACAAGTTTTAGCTTATTCTGGCTAATTTTATCAAAAAAAACGATGATTCCCATAGGCTGTGACCACGCAGGTTTTCAAACCAAGCAAGCAATTATAGAACACCTAACTTCTTTAGGATACGAAGTTAAAGATTACGGTTGTTATTCAGAAGAAAGTATTGATTATCCAGACTATGCGCACCCAGTAGCTGAACACATAGAAAAAAATCCTGGCACACTCGGCATTTTATTATGTGGATCAGGAAACGGAATCAGCATGACGGCAAATAAGCACCAACAAATTCGCAGTGCTTTATGCTGGAAAAAAGAAATTGCTGAATTAGCGAGGCAGCACAATGACGCTAATATTATTACACTTCCTGCTCGTTTTATTACGATAGATGAAGCAATTGAAATGGTAGATACCTTTTTAAACACACCGTTTGAAGGCGGAAGACACGCCAATAGGGTGGGTAAGATACCTTGCTAATTTGATTTAATTAAAATTTCAACGCGTCGATTCGCTTCTTTTTGTTCCTCATTTTGTGGGTTGGCATAAACAGGTTTACTGTCGCCAAAACCAATAGGGAAGAGCCTGTTTGCTGCAATACCGTTTTCAACTAAATACCGCTCCACCATCATCGCGCGTTGTTTGGATAATTTTTTAGCCTCACCTTCCCCTTCTTCCCTAATATTTACGTGACCATGTATTTCTATGGAAACACTCGGATTCAATAAAAGAAAGTCTCGAAGTCGGTTTAATTGTGGATAAGACTCCTCTAAAATTTCGGGAACACCCGCGCCGAAATATACTTGTTCCAATTTTGTGAGTTCGCCTTTTTCAAATGCATGTAACTTGATCGTATCTGAATTTGCTTCACCCATGGGTAAATTTTGTTCTTTATATTCTAAAGGAAAGTATCCAGGTGCATCTATTTTTAAAGAGGCTTTTCTTACTTTTTGAGGAATGTTCATCAGTAAGTCGGAGGCAAAATAAGTGCCATTTAGATTGGCATTTCCCTGAATAATTATCCTACTCGAAACAGGTTTCAAACTTTTATCATCCCGTATGATCAAACTATATGTAGGCAGGGCATCATCATAAATCAAGTTCATTTGATGGCGCAAATCGATTTGATCATTGATAACAAAAGAGGTAGTAATATCCAAGTTTGCAATTGATTTAGGTTTGTTTTCAAGAACCACTGTAAGTAGTTGATTCTTTTCAACCTTCTTCTTGATATTTTGATAATTCCCGCTTGGTATGGTTTCATAGCTTAAACCACTGATATTATTGTCATCGTTGCTTTTATCGCAAATAGCTTCGTTACTTAGGTATATTTTACCACCGAAATATTCAGAACACCTTAAATTAATAAGCATCTCACCGTCATTTGGCGCTACAAAAACCAACCAAATTTGGTTGTTCTTGGCTTTGCCGAGAAATTTTATTTGAAAGGAACCATCTAAGGGTGCAAAAACAGCACCTTTACATTGATTATATGATTGTTCTTGTGCCCAAAAGTTATGGGTCAGGCTGAAAGCGAAAAAAATACTTAGAAAAATTTTCACAGCGGTTTATACGCTTTATTTGATTTTAAGTTTCAATTCCCCGTCTAGGCGCACATCAATGACCAAATTCCCAGAGGATAAAAAAAGATTTTGAACCCTAAGCGCGTCAATTTTACCATGTAACCAGACACCTGGGCTTATTTCCCCGTTTATTTGTTGTTCGATTGCTGTTCTGGTTTCTAAGAGCAGAGGACTTAAATCAACATCCACACTGTTTTCTATTTGCTCTTTGAGTTTGGAATTTAAAAGCCATTTGGCCGAATGTAAAAGAACGCTTTTGGTTTTTAATTCGTAATCGACCTCTCGTATTCTAAAGTGTTGTTGCACATCGATATACGGTTTAACAACTAAATAAAGCACGCCATTTTTAGCACCGGAAAATTCCACAGACAAAACCATGCGCTCTCCTTGAGGACCTAAAATTTGAACTTTATCGAGGCTAATTGACTTTTTGTCGTTGATTTGAATTCGTTGCTTTTCAAAATCGCGGGTAAGGAATTGATTGATCGAATCAAACGATGCCACTGTACGCAAATTGAATACACTGGTGTTTGACGCATTTACCTGCGGTGTATTTTTAGGTAAATTGCTTACTTGCTGTTCTACTTGGTTGGTTGAAAAAATAGGCTGCGCTAGAAGTTGAGTGGTAAAGAGCGCTTTTTGTCCCTCATTTCTGAGTGTAAAATCAGCTATTCCGACACTAGACGGGCGCAAATAAAAATAACCGTAAGGCGCCACTAAAATAGGTTCTTGAAGCGTTTTCCAAACAACTGCCATGGTTTCTCGAACAGGCGCAAGCGCAAGCTGTTTGTCGACTTCTTTTTCGAGCTCTATAAGAGATTTGCGCACTTCTTTTTCAATTGTTGGTGTTGCATCGTATTGGAAAACAGTGATTTTACATGGGTCAAGCAACTCAAAATCTTTTAACTTGGTTTGAGAGCGCAAAGTAAAATGGTCGCTGATTATTATTTTGCTTGCGTATGCAATGCGTACTTTTCTTTTGGGCTCCCCGATGCCACAAGATGCGTAAACCCGAGGCACCACACAACTCGGCTCATCGAATAAATCGTGACACCCAGGACAATAGGATAAACTCAGGTCAAATTTTCCACTGATGTCACTCAGCACCTCATTTCCTTTGAAGCTGAATACCAAAGGGTCTCTGTCAAAGTTGTATTTGTAACTAATTCCCTCACATTGTTTCACTTCACCGCTGAATTTTCGCTCTAATGTTTGATCCGCCTCAAGCAAATAAGGCTTCAGAGAAAGTTCAGTCTGAATAGAAAGAAAAGAAGGTTCGGTTGTGCTGATTTCACTGATAAACTTAAACTCAGGAGCAGGAGGGTCTATGTGAATGGTTTTGCAAGAAAGCAAACTCATCAATACCAAAACCAAGCTTAAAAAACGGATCATCGCTTTGGTTTTAGCAGAACGCGCTGTAAAAAATCAATGCGCATTGTTTGAACGGTTCCTTCGGCCTCTTTAATGAATGGGCTAATATAACTCGGCGTATTTTGGCCCCCTGTTATTTCGAAAAACAGATTTTCTTCTTGTTTACAAAGCGAGGAATTGAAAAACATACCACTTAATTCAAAGTGGTCAAAAAAACAGTTGCCAATAAAACTCATTTCGATGAGCAAACTATCCCCTTCGTCCATCCAAAATGTTTTGCTTTCTTCTCTATACAGGATTTTATAAGACTTTGTGCTTACGACATTATTGTTTTTAAGATCAACATATGACATGTTATAGGTCCAATAATTTGGCCTATCCATGATTTGAAGGTCAAAGTTCACACCAATGGTTTGTTGCAAACCTTTCTGATTATATATCTCCATGGTGCCTTGATAAGCTCCGAGCCATTCTTTTGGAATCCCCTGACAATAGGCAAATGAACTGAAAAAAAGAATAAAAAGTACGCGCATAAAAAAGGGGCCTAAGCCCCTAAATTAATTCATTTTCGCTTTCAACCCTTGATCGAGAGCATCTAAAAATTCTTCGGTGTAAACAAAGTGTTCGCCATGGTTCACTTTATTTCCGTGAATACAAACAGCTAAATCTTTGGTCATGATTCCGCTTTCAACGGTTTCAATACATACACGCTCAAGTTGGTTACAAAAATCAATGAGTTCTTGATTGTTGTCTAGTTTTCCTCTGAAAGCCAATCCGCGCGTCCAAGCAAAGATTGATGCGATAGGATTTGTAGATGTTTTCTTGCCGGCTTGATGGTCTCTGTAGTGGCGCGTTACTGTTCCGTGTGCCGCTTCAGACTCCATGATTTGCCCGTCTGGGGTAATCAAAACAGAGGTCATGAGACCTAAAGAACCGAAGCCTTGAGCAACCGTATCAGACTGAACATCGCCATCGTAGTTTTTACAAGCCCAAACAAAGTTGCCGTTCCATTTTAATGCAGAAGCAACCATGTCGTCGATAAGGCGGTGCTCATAAACAATACCAGCAGCCTCAAATTGTGCTTTGAATTCAGCTTGGTATATTTCTTCAAAAATATCTTTGAAGCGCCCGTCATATTTCTTGAGGATGGTATTTTTTGTAGAAAGGTAAAGCGGCCATTTTTTAGTAAGGGCCATATTGAAACAGCTGCGTGCAAAACCAGCAATTGATTCGTCGGTGTTGTACATAGCCATACCCACACCATCGCCTTTGAAGTTATACACTTCGAAAGTTTGTGTTTCGCCGCCGTCTTCTGGTGTGAAGGTCATTGTTAACTTTCCTTTACCTTTGAAAACTGCGTCGGTTGCGCGATATTGGTCTCCAAATGCATGACGACCAACGATAATTGGAGCAGTCCAGTTCGTGACCAAGCGTGGAACATTTTGCATCACGATAGGCTCGCGGAAAACAGTACCATCTAAAATATTGCGGATTGTTCCGTTTGGAGACTTCCACATTGACTTTAAATTGAATTCTTTTACGCGTGCTTCGTCTGGTGTGATGGTCGCACACTTGATACCAACTTTGTATTGTTTAATAGCCTCAGCGGCATCAATAGTAATTTGATCGTTGGTTTCATCGCGCTTTTCAATACCTAAATCATAGTATTTAATATCTAAGTCTAGGTATGGTAAAATCAGCTTGTCTTTGATGAATTTCCAAATGATGCGCGTCATTTCATCGCCATCGAGCTCTACTACTGGGTTGGCTACTTTAATTTTTGACATTTATTTAATTTTTTATGAAGCAAAATTACGCAATTAAACAATAGATTTTGGACAAAATTTGCTGAGAAGGATACACGGATCAATCTAGTGAACCGATCATTTTTGAAGGGTCAACAATTTGGTCATATTCTTCTGAACTCACGTGTCCTAAACCAACCGCGGCTTCTTTCAAAGTAGTGCCGTTTTTGTGTGCATATTTGGCAATTTCTGCCGCTTTGTAATATCCAATCTTGGTATTAAGGGCTGTTACCAACATTAATGAGTTGTCAAGGTGTTGTTTAACAACTGGCAAATTGGCTTCGATACCAACAGCGCAATTATCTGCAAATGAAACACAAGCATCACCGATGAGGCGTGCAGATTGTAATACGTTTGCTGCAATAACTGGCTTGAATACATTCAGCTCAAAATGACCATTTGACCCCGCTACACTTACTGTAACATCGTTACCCATTACTTGAGCACAAACCATGGTGAGGGCCTCAGGTTGTGTTGGATTCACTTTCCCTGGCATTATAGAAGAACCTGGCTCGTTGTCAGGAATAATGATTTCACCAATTCCACAACGAGGACCAGAAGACAACATACGGATGTCGTTACCAATTTTCATTAATGCAACTGCCGCACGCTTGAGCGCACCAGACAATTCAACCATTGCGTCATGTGCTGCTAACGCTTCGAATTTGTTAGCCGCTGTAATGAAAGGCTGCCCCGTGAAGTCTGCAATTTTTTGTGCAACCAAAACATCGTATCCTTTTGGTGTATTGAGCCCAGTGCCAACCGCAGTGCCACCAAGTGCCAATTCAGAAACGGCTACTAAAGCATTTTTAATTGTGCGCACAGAGTTGTCAATTTGTGCAACATAACCGCTGAACTCCTGTCCTAATGTCAGTGGAGTTGCGTCCATAAAGTGTGTTCTGCCGGTTTTCACAATATGTTTAAATTGTTCCACTTTAGATTGTAGAACAGCGCGTAAATGTAATAACCCTGGTAATGTGGTTTCAACCGTCATTTTGTAGGCTGCAATATGCATTGCGGTAGGGTAGGTATCGTTGGAGCTTTGTGATTTATTAACGTCGTCATTAGGATTCAAAACCTTTTGTTCGTCGTTTAAAGAGCCACCTTGAAGCACATGGCCGCGATTGGCAATGACCTCGTTACAGTTCATGTTTGATTGTGTTCCTGAACCAGTTTGCCAAATCACCAATGGGAATTCATCATCGTGTTGTCCCGTAAGGATTTCGTCACAGACCTTTGAAATAAGTTCTTTTTTATCTGCAGGAAGCACCCCGAGTTCATGATTGGCATGAGCTGCTGCCTTTTTTAAATAGGCAAAAGCATGGATGACTTCAATAGGCATGGACCCTTCCGGACCGATTTTAAAGTTGTTGCGAGAACGCTCAGTCTGAGCACCCCAATAGCGGTGAGCAGGTACTTTAACCTCGCCCATAGTGTCTTTTTCAATGCGGAATTCCATTTTTTCTTGTTTGTTAATTAATTTGTGGTAATTTTGAAGCGTATTCAACTGCAAAAATAATAGAAGATGAGCACTTTCGGTATTGTAATGTTTCTTTTAATTGGCGGAATGGCCTTTTGGATGTTGTTCTTTTTACTAGGATTTATCCTTCCTTATTGGTTAACACTAGGTCTTTTCGAACAACTTCGTCCGAAACGCATTTTTGACGAAAAATCGAAATAATCCAATTTCATCTACCGAAAGCGCCATTAGGCGCTTTTTTTATGCCTAAAAGTTGCTGCTATTTAAAAATTTCCCGACAGTT
>CAYPVA010000004.1:0-29241 GCA_964414045.1 uncultured Lishizhenia sp.
CCATACGTCAAGAAAAAAGCATCTGCAACTCTGAATCTGGGTGAAAAATTATAGGCGAGTTGCTTCCATGGGCTATTTTGGTAGTCCACAAAATTGATGCCGGCGTCAAAGGCAAAAGGTTTTTGATAGTTCGTAGATAACCAAGCATTTAAAAAGTAAAACTTTGGAATGTTAAAAACTGCACCCCAAGTGCGTGGCTCAAAATAATCTCGGGTTGCATTAGGTGTATAACCAAAATTGAAACCCGTTGCATTGAATTTTTTAGTGACGGCAAAGAAATTCAAGGTTGCCATGTTACTACTGAATGCTTGCGGATTGTATAAATAAGATTGTGAAAAATTGGCATTCATAGTCCAACGCATGAGTGTTTCCCACTTGGGCTTGAATTGTCGATAAGAACTACTGATTTCAAAAATACGTCTGTTATTGTTGTAGTTGAAGCCCATGTCATTTGGGTCATAGGTATCAGATTCTTCCAAGTAACCAATTCCGCCAATGAGGGCACCTCGTTGTTTTTGAACATTTAAATTGATGCTGTGCCCGAGCGTATTGGTTTGATCAAATTGGGAAGACACAATTCCCTTGCCATTGAAATTATAATCGTTATTATTTGAATTAAGGTTAAAATTGAATGCCGAGACATTGGCGTCGTAAAATGCGCCAGATCGCCAAACATTTGTATTGGTAAACGTTACCGAAGAGTTGTTTTTTAAATTTTGGTCAAAAACCAGCACATTATAATTCGTTAATGGCGAAACCAACACCTCACGTTGCGAACCATCTGCCGTTGAAATTGCGGTAGCAAATTGTTCTGCGTTGACTGCATTGAAAACACCAACACCCAAGCCGTTGCCCATGCGTCCAGATATTTTAGAGGCATTGTACAATTGTGAAGATCCAGGGGCATTTGCTAAATATTCTCCGTCTTTCAATAAGGTCTGACTCACGCGGTATGGGGCTTGTATCCCAATCCTGCGGCTATAAAAAATGCCCGCCTTATTAAATAGTTCCATTCCTTCCGTGAAAAACTGTCGGTTTTCATTGAATTGCACTTCAAAAGGGGAGAGATTCAATACTTGCTGATCAAAAACAACTTGACCAAAATCTGGAACAAGTGTGACGTCAAGTGTGAAGGCTTCATTCACACCGTATTTAATGTCCATTCCACCATTAAAAGATTTGAGCAGTCCTTTAGTACCATCCGTATGGATTACTTCATCTGCATAGGCGGAAACATAAGGCATCAGTGCCAAACGCAACGGCGGTGTAATGTTGTTCAAGTTGGTAACATCGCCACTTTCTAGGAGCATGTTTTCAAGATCGGGGTTGACGGTTACCCATGATGATTCTTCTCGCGTACGGGATATTTGACGGCCAAAATTAATACCCCAATTTTGCACTTCAGTTTTCGGAAAACGGATGGCAGAATACGGAATACGAATTTCGGCAATCCAGCCGTCTTCAACAAAGCTCACGGCGCTGTGCCAGACTAAATTGAGTTTGTCGTTGTAATCATTGGTAAAAATTTTGGCGTCTAGCTGGACACCGCGGCTTGTAATGCCGAAATAAAAACCATTTTGATTGTCATTATAGGTGTCGATAAAAATACCGATGATATCGCAATTTGGGTTGTAGTCATCGCGCAGCGACAGTACTTTAGAGATAGAGTCGGGGTAGTCTTGGCAGTAAAAACCAAAATAAAGGGCGTCGTCGTCATAGCAAAGTTGTACGCTTGTGGCGACGTTCGAAGGTTTGCCAGGTTCAGGTTTGATTTGGATCCAATTTTCGAATTGTCTATCGTTTTGCCAAGCACTTTCTTTAAGCTGGCCATCGATATTGATTTTTTCTGATATTTTGTTGGCAGTCAGCTGTTTTTGAGCGCATACGAAGCTGCTGAAAAAGGAGAAAAGGAGGAGAAAACGCATGGGCAAATTTACAATTTATATGCCTTTTCTTGCAACCACATGAAGGCATTCTTCATGAGCTTCATACGTTACCCAGATTTTAATGTCTTTTTTAAATTGCAAAAGTATTTTGGCAATGGTAGTTTGAAGATACTGAAGTTCTTCTGTGGATAGCGCTTGATCGGTTGCAAAACGCGCGTAAGAGAAATCAAAGCTATTTCCGTTGAGATGCGGACTTCTGCGTACAGCAGTTCGGTTGGTTTTGACCAATTTAGAAACGGTGTGGTGTGTACGTGTCATGGAGGTCACGATGAGCTCAGATGTGGCCAAATGTGTATGTGCAATGGAATCTTTAAAGGCACTACCAATTTCTTTTAAGATTTGAGCAGCGTAAGGAGTTAAAAATGCGTAGGAGTATTGAAATTCGTCTAAAACATAGCCTTTATTCGCTGCTACCAGTACCAGTTTTTTGGCTTTATAGGCCTTGCGGAGTCCTGCAGTAGTTTGAACGGGCTTGATCCCTTGTTTCACTGACCGATCCATGTATTGGGAGAGGTAATTATTGAGTTGGCTCGTATAAATTGAAGGGTCAGATGCAAGCAAGTCGTTGTGCGCTGTGGTGTTTGAAAACTGTGTATTTGGGCTTGCTGCAGAACCCGAGGGCCAATCTACAAAGGCAAGGAGCATAAAGCTCAATAAGAATACACCGACATATTTCAAACGCATGGTAAACAAATATAAAAATTGAATGCATTGGTACAACGCAAGTTCGTAATTTTGTGTCATGGGGAATTTTGACAACCTAAAAGCACAACTAGAACAACAAGACTGGCCAAATATCTATTTGTTTAAGTTTATAGTTCCCAATGACAACCAAAGATTAGCTCAGGTAAGTGCCCTTTTTGATGCCAACAGCGAGGTTGTATTTCATGAATCCCAAACCGGCAAATACGTGAGTGTCAGTGCAAAAGAAGTAATGCTTTCGGCACAAACAATTATTGATGTTTATGAACGCGCCTCAAAAATCCCAGGAATAATCTCATTATAATGGAAGCAATTGTAAAATTCTTATTTGTTAGTTTTCTGATTCTTTTGGCGGTAATTGCATACAAGCGACTCCTCAAGCGTTTTCAGAAAGGCCAAGTTGTCCACAAAGATTACTGTGAACTTTATAACCTTGACCAAGACCCCGCAAGTGGTGAGCTCTCATTTTATTTTGTCTGCCCAGCACCATTACATGTTCAGTTTGGCATTTGGAAAAATCGCCAGTTACTTCATGAATTGGCCAATCAATCCTTCGAAAAGGGCGGACACATCATTCGATTTGATTCCACTCTTCTTGAAAACGGCACCTATTACTATGGTATCGTGACGGCAGATCAAGAAACGACCAAAAGAATGCAAGTCCTGAATTAAGATTCGTCTCCGGACTTTTCTATTTTAATTCGGGATGGTTTTCTAGGTATTTTGTATTTCGACTTATGGAAGTCGCTTTTGTAACCATCTGTTTTCTCGATGCGATACACCACCCCAAGACTATATTGACTATAAGAAGAGGCTCCTAAAATATCCACTAATCCAAACTTGTAAACGCCTTGTGCTTGCAAGCCTATTTGTTTACTCAGCCAAAAAGTACAGCCTGCAGACAGATTAACAGTAGGCGTTAACATAGGCGCGCTTTGTCTGGGGTCATTGTTTCTGATGGTAAAACCTGCACCGGCACCTAAGTATGGGTCTAGTGCACCTCGGCCCATTTGTTTATAGAATGAATACTTCAATGCGGCATCGAAATACCCTAAAAAACCATTTACACCTATAGAGTCATTTACTAATTTGGTTGAATCATAGGTTTGAGCACCTAAAACACCTTCTACACTCCAGCCATTATAAATATAACGGTCTACATATAGTCTGGTTGGGATAATTGCTCCGTGAAGTTGATCAGAGGGCATCGGATTGAGTTCCATGCCGTCATCATCAGTGGTTGTCCAGGCGATACCAAATTGCCAAAAATAGTTATCGCGGTTGGTAATCATCTTGTCGGGTTGAGCAAATGATAGGTTCACTTGGGCCAATAAAACAAAGAGAATAAGGAGGGCTTGTTTGTTGTTCATGTTGTATTTTCTAAATCAAAAGTACTTATTTAATCACTCGTTAAAACTTATGGATATGAAATGAATTGACAATAAATTGTTGATGTCGCGTTGGAGTTAATTGTGTAAATTTGACACTATGGGAAAAGTCAAAAAATACGAACTGACCTTCGATGAAGAGCAGCCCTTCGAAATTTATGGCATTTCCTCGGCATTTGCCGACTACAGACTTACATGGGAACTCAATCAAGTATTGGGGATACAACTAGAAAAAACGGATCAAAGTTTCGAGGTATATCTGACAAAAACAAAAAGTAATCAGCATTTCAGATACTTTTTATACGAGGATCAAGACTTACTAACAAAGTTCTTTTTAGTGAAAAACAAACAAGAGCAACAATTCTTGCAAGCAGATCGCCCAATGATTGATTATTTTTTGATTTTAAAAGAAAACAATTCTCACCCTTCGTCTGAGCTTCAAGCAAAACTCCGAAGTATCAATGGAGTAGTTGCTATTTTTGAGTTCAACTACGAAGAGTTTGAATTAATAGATTACTTAACAAGTTAATATGAAAAGAACAAAGATTGTTGCAACAATGGGCCCAGCATCCCTGAAAAAAGAAACACTCAAAGAAATGATGCTCGCTGGGCTAAATGTTTGTCGCCTTAATTTTTCACACGGCTCACACCAAGATCATGCAGGTGCTGTTGCACTTATCCGAGAACTCAATGAAGAGTTGGCGCTTAATGTTGCCATCCTTGCCGACCTTCAGGGTCCAAAGATCAGGACCCATGAAATGGAAAACAATGGTGTACTTATCGAAGTTGGACAGCACATCGATGTAGTTGTAGATAAAGTTCTCGGCAATAATGAGCGCTTTTCAATTAATTATAATTTATTGCCTCGAGATGTCAATCCGGGCGAACGTATATTGCTCGACGACGGTAAATTAGTACTCAAGGTATTAGAAACCGACAAAAAATCAAAAATCCGTTGTGAAGTCGTACAAGGCGGATTATTGTGTTCTAAAAAAGGAGTTAATTTCCCCAATACTAAAATTTCCATGCCTTCTTTGACTGAGAAAGACATCGAAGACCTCAATTTTGCACTTAAACTTGGAGTTGACTGGATTGGTCTTTCCTTTGTCAGAACAGCAAAATGTATTACGGACTTAAAAGAACGCATTGCTAAAAAACGCAGTATCGCTTTGGTTGTTGCCAAAATTGAAAAACCTGAAGCACTCGAAAACATTGATGAAATCATCGAGGCCAGTGATGCACTGATGGTTGCACGCGGTGACCTCGGTGTGGAGGTTCCATACCAAAATGTCCCACTCATCCAAAAAATGATCATTAGCAAGTCTATTTCAAAAGCGAAACCGGTCATTGTTGCAACGCAAATGATGGAATCTATGCTCAATAGCCTTACACCAAGTAGGGCTGAGGTCAATGACGTCGCTAATGCAGTGCTTGACGGTGCAGATGCAGTGATGCTTTCAGGCGAAACTTCTGTGGGTCAATATCCAGTTCAGGTCGTTCAGACAATGGCTAATATCATCCAAGAAATGGAAGGGCATCCGAGTCTTTATCATAAAGAAGAACTACCACCAAAAGGAAGCCCGCGCTTTATTTCAGATTCTATTTGCTTCAATGCGTGTCGTTTGGCTCAGCGCGTCGAGGCTAAGGGCATTATCACCATGACTTACTCAGGCTACACGGCTTATAAAATAGCTTCTCAACGACCGGAGTCTTACATCTATGTCTTTACGAGTAATCGCAAGATCCTAACGCAGCTGAATCTCGTTTGGGGTGTCCGTGCATTTTTCTACAATAAAAGGATTTCAACGGACCACACCATTGCCGATATCAAGCACCTCATGAAAGAAGATGGTTATCTGCATTCAGGAGACGTGGTCATCAACGTGGCCTCTATTCCACTTGAAGATCTTGGCGGAACCAATATGTTGAAGCTCAGTTACGTAGAATAACGTAGCCCCACAACAGATCTTCCTGTAAATTTGTTTCATGAAAGCAAACTGGCATCTCAAAGATTCAGCGCCAGCTGAATTCACGCATTCTTTTTCCAAAGAACTTCAGGTACCTCATTTTATTGCCGAATTATTGGCACAACGTCACATCCAGACCAGAGAAGCTGCGGTTGCATTTTTCAGACCTAAACTTTCTGAACTGCATGATCCATTTGAGATGCTGCACATGGATATTGCTGTGAATAGATTACATGAAGCCATTGAGTTACAGCAAAAAGTGTTGCTTTACGGTGACTACGATGTCGATGGCACTACGTCAGTAGCCCTGATGCATGAACAATTGAGTCATTTAGGCCTAGAATGTCTTTATTATATTCCAGATCGCTACAAAGAGGGTTATGGGGTTAGTGACACCGGAATTAATTACGCTATTGAGAATGGCGTTCAATTATTGATCACATTGGATTGCGGCATCAAAGCCCATTCTCAATTACAAACCGCAGTTAGTAATGGCGTTGATGTCATTGTATGTGACCATCACCAACCCGAAACAAACTTACCACCTGGTATCATCCTGAATCCAAAACAAGCAGCTTGTCAGTATCCATACAAAGAGCTATGCGGATGTGGTGTTGCTTTTAAATTACTACAGGCTTATTACCAAAAGCAGCAACTCGATACCTCCAAACTATTCAAAAGTCTTGATTTAGTGGCATTAGCAATAGGAGCAGATATTGTGGAAATACTCGGTGAAAACAGAGTGCTTTGTGCTGCAGGACTCCAGCAAATCAATGCCAAACCACGCAAAGCATTTCAAATCTTATTGGAGCTCGCCAAAAAATCCTTTCCGCTTTCCTTAAGAGACCTCGTATTTGTCATCGCACCGCGCATCAATGCCGCAGGAAGAATTGCCTCCGGAGCTCGAGCAGTAGCTTGGATGTTAAGCGATGACGAACAGCAATTGCAAGAACTCGCTAAAGAAATTGATCAAGACAATGCTTTTCGCCGCACTTTGGACCAAGAGATGACGCAAGCGGCACTTGCTCAGCTCGAAAATGATCCTGAGCAAAGCAAGCGTTTTGCGAATATTGTATTTGATCCGAGTTGGCACAAGGGTGTGGTTGGCATTGTTGCTTCGAGAATTATTGAGCATCATTACAAGCCAACAATTGTGCTAACGCAGTCCAATGGTGTACTTACCGGTTCAGCCCGATGCATGCCACCACTTGATCTTTATGCCTTGTTAGATACCTGCAAAGAACACCTCACACAATTCGGAGGTCACCAGTTTGCTGCCGGGCTAAGTTTGCTCCCAGAAAAATTGCACGTCTTTCAAGCCGCATTTGAGCGTGTTGTTCAAACCGCACTTAATTCTCAGCAATTGCAACGCCAACTCCACATAGATGCACAACTTGATTTCCAAGAGCTCGGAACCAATCCGCATTTGCATTTCCCAAGAATTTTAAAAATTCTAGATGCCTTTGAACCCTGTGGCCCTGGTAATTTACACGGCACTTTTCTTGTCAAAAACTGCTTGGTACTTGAACACCGCGTATTGAAAGATGCCCATCTTAAACTGAAAATCACGCAAGAAGCATACCCTGTGCATTTGGAAGCCATTGGTTTCAATTTAGCACATCTTGACAACGAACTCATGCCGGGCATCTATATTGATCTTGTGTTTCAAATTTCGGCCAATACATTTCAGAACCGAACCACCCTTCAATTGTTAATTAAAGACCTTGATGTGGTAGCATAGTCTCTTCAGATTGGTTAATTTTATCTCATGTTTACAGGAATCATTGAACAAATTGGCACTGTGGTGGCCATTAAAAAAGAAGCAGGAAACATTCATTTTACGATTGAGTCCCAACTTTCATCGAGTTTAAAGATTGACCAAAGTATTGCTCATAATGGTTGTTGCCTTACAGTTGTTGCCCAAGATACACATGCTCATGTCGTAACAGCCATCCATGAAACCTTACTGAAAACCAACCTAGGATCTTGGAAAGAGGGTAGTAAAGTAAATTTAGAGCGTTGTATGCAATTAGGAGGCAGGCTAGACGGGCATATGGTTCAGGGACATGTTGATTGTGTAGGGATTTGCACGGAGGTCCTTGACGAAAATGGTTCATGGCGCTTTACATTTACGCACCCAACAGATTTTGTTACCGTAGAAAAAGGCTCAATTACGGTCAATGGTACAAGTCTTACGGTTGTCAATTCGCAGAAAGGTCAGTTCTCTGTTTGTATCATCCCTTACACCTATGAATACACCAATTTCCATCAACTAAAAGCAGGTGATATCGTTAATTTGGAATTTGATATCATCGGCAAGTATGTGGCGCGCTATTTAAGTTTGCAACAAGCCTAAAATTAGATGAAAACAACAAGGGCGGCCCGCAGGGCCGCCCTTGTTGTTTTCATCTAATTTTAGATTAGTTTTTTGGAGCTGTGGCAGGTTTTGTTGGCGTTCCTGGCGCTGCAGCGGGTGCAGGGTCTTTGATACCCAATGCCTTCTTCGCAGTAGCATCATTTGGCTCGACTTTCAAAATTTCTTCGAAATAGAACTTTGCTTTTGCCAAATCTTTTTCAGCTGATTTTGAGTAGTAGTCTGCGACATAGCGCAATGCTTCAAGCGCGAATGTTTTTTTAGATGCAGCCTGACGATCCTCTGGCTTGATGATTTCTGTAACTTTTAAATAGAATGGGAATGCCATCCATTTTTCATTATTGGTATCCATTTTATAATTACATCTCGCACGGTAAATATAGGCAGGCACATAGGTAGAGTCCATTTTAATTAAGCCCTGAAAAATACTGTCTGCAGCTTTGTAATCGTTTCTACCACTATAAATTGCTTTTCCGAAATCATATTCTTCTTGAGGCGTCAATTTACCATTCATAATTCTACGTTTCTCATAGGCAGCAATCGTTTTTT
Source organism: uncultured Lishizhenia sp. (assembly GCA_964414045.1). GTDB lineage: Bacteria > Bacteroidota > Bacteroidia > Flavobacteriales_D > Crocinitomicaceae > UBA952. Next base: position 8,927 of record CAYPVA010000004.1, read on the forward strand.
CGTACATTTTATTTTTGTTGTACATTTTGATAAGCTCCGTTGAAAGTTCTTTCGCAGCAGTTTCACTTAAAGCAGAAGCGCGCTCAAATTCAGAGATTGCTAAACTGTCTTGACCTTTCTTTTGATAAATTGTACCGCGTAGCTTGTAGTCTTGGAAGCTGATTTTATCTTGCGGAACAATTGAAAAGAAACGGTCAGACGCTGCAAGCGCTTTGTCCAAAGCGAGTGAATCTGAGTTGGTTTCACTGTATGCGAATGCAAACATACGCTCCGTGTAAAAGTTTGAAAGGCCATTTCCTTTCAAATAGTCTAGTTGTTGCAATAGTGTTGTGTATTCCTTCGCACCAAAAAGCGCATTTGCATAACGGTATCTGGATTCAAGATTATTGTTGAGCTCTAGATATTTCTCCCAGTTCTCAATTGCTTTTTTGTTTTTGCCAAACATCATAAAAAGCTCAGCATTCAAACGGTATGAAGGGGCATATGTTGGGTCAATAGCCTTTGCTTCATTGTACATTTTGTTCGCTTCTTCTTCGTTTTTGGCTCTTTGGTAAATAAGGGCTTTGCGGACAATACCACGTGGTGACTTCGGATTGATCATGAGTACTTGGTTGTAGGCCTTAAGTGCTTCTGATGCATCTGAAGAGTTTCGTGCGTACAGGGCATCTCCCTTCAAAAGATAGTTGTCTTCGTTTTTAGGGTCTTTGATGATGGCTTCTTCTAGCAATACCAAAGCTTCGTCTAGGTTTTTATTAGATGCTTCAATATAAATTTCAGCAATCCCACGAATGACTTCAGCTTTTTTGAGCTTATCTTTTTTGACAAGTAAAAGTGCTTTAGTAAACTCAGCTTTCGCTTCTGTAGATTTTCCTTCTAACCACAATACACGACCTTGGCCAACCAATGGAAGCGCACGTAATTTATCAACTTCATAGCCTTTTTTCCACATCATTTTTGCAGAATCGACTTCCTCCATTTCAAAATAGCAATCTCCATAATAGAAGTAGTTGTCACCGTTGATAGGATCAGCTGCTACCAATTTTTTAAAGTCGTTGATTGCTTCGCGGTAGCGTTCATTTTCAGTTTTATAAATAGCTGATTGTAAAGTTTGTGCAAAGCTTAATCCGGAGATTAAAAGGGAGCTAAATAGCAATATGCTTCTCATGGTTTCTAAATTTAAATCTTTCAATTTGCGGCCAAAAATAACCTAGTTTTTTCGGATACAAAAATTGTGCCCTATATTATTTTGTGAATTATTTACTGCAATACAAGTCTTACTGGTGTAAGTGCTGGTACTAATTCTGATTTTTGAATGATCAATTGCCCCTTGTCATCTTTTTTCATGAAAAGAACAAAGCCTGTGTTTAAGCCAGAGCGTCTGCCTTTGTTGATCATCCAGATGTCGCGAATGAGTGGATATTCTTTCGTATAAATAAAGCCAGCATATGGCTTACATGCAGTTTGAGGATCAGTGAGGTATACATCAGCGATACGGAGACCATCTAGGAAGTTGAGTGCTTCAGGATCATCTTGATCAGCTACCCAGTTAAGCCCGATGATACCAATAGAATTTGGATGTGTCTTGACATAATTGATCACTTCTTCATTGGAATGAACCGCAGATACACGTTGCGCTAATTTTTGAATTTGCAACATGGAAGTCATGTAATTGAAGTTAGCTGAACCACGTTGGTCAAATACTATGTTTGTCAAAGCCTTACCTGAGGGAAAGGTTGCTTGGTCGGAAGACAACAAAGCTTTGATTTGACTAACACTTAAGATGGTGTCGGTCATGGATGGATGCATGATAATCGCAATCGCATCAGAGGCAACTTTGTCACTGCGGTAAGAAACATTTTTACTCTTGAGATAGGCTTTTTCTTGGTCATTGAAATCTCTGGAGATCACTATGGTTTTAGTTTTGTTGGCATAAAAGTTGGCGATCAGTTGGTCTTCTGAACCGTATATGCCTTTGATCGTCGCCTTAGGAAATTGGCTCATGAAAGTTTCTATACAAGTAGTGAAGAGTGGTTTAAAAGACTCCTCTACTTGAATAGTTGTTTTCCCCCTTCCGTGAGCATCCTGCTGATAAACAAATGGGTTGTTATTATTGTCGCAAGCAAAAAGTGTGAAAAGTAAGCCGCAGAAAAAAAGTTTAATGTTCATCTTGACCATCTTTAAGTTGTTTTTTAAAACCATTATAGACACGCAAACCTCTGTAGGCCGCATAAAAAATAAATACGCCGACCAATATGTTTCTTCGCCATAATTCCATCGGAAAGAGCTCAGTAGTGAGTAGTAAGCTCGCAAAACCGAGGCAAAGTACAACGACAAGGAGTCCTAAAAAATGTTGGATATACTGCATATAGGGAGAAAAAAAATCCCCATCGAAATGGGGATTTAAATGAATTGTAAAAAATCTATTGTACATCGAATACAACCGGGATACGTACCCAAAGACGCACCGGACGACCAGCGTTTTTGGCAGGAGTCCATTTAGGCATCTTATTGATGACGTTAAGGGCTTCTTTGTTACATGCCGGACATTCGACAATTGGACGTTCAACTGTAGCGTTCGAGATGCGACCATCTTTCTCGACTACGAAGCGAACCATAGCTTTTCCTTTTACACCAATTTCATAGGCTTCGTCTGGGAAAACAAGGGTGGTTTGAATAAACTCTGCTAGTTTTTCATAACCTCCTGGGAATTCAGCATCTTCTTCGGCTACATCAACAACCTCTTCAGGTGTGGTGTTCGGCGTATCTTGAAGTGCCGGACCATCTTCGGTAATGTTGATTTCCCAACTGTCTTCTCCATCATTGGTTTCTGTAGAGATAGCAATGTTTTCTAATTGTTGCTGAGTTGGCATTTCGTCTTCCACAGGATCATCCTCTGCAACCGGAGCAATAAATGCTTGTGTTGCAGTCATTGGTGGCGGTGGAGTCGCTGGTGGTGGTGGTGGCGGTGGCACATCTTCTTTTGGCGCGGTAATCGTGAAGTTCTTTTCACTGATTTTAGGTTTAGCGACCTCTTCTTTCGGAAGATTCTTGATGATCAGGTTAGCCACAAAACCTAGCGCTGCCAAAGCTACCAAACCTGCCATGATCAAACTCATGCGTTTGTTATAGCCAGAGCGTAAAACGTATGCCCCATATTCGCGGTTACGGTGCGCAAAGACGGCTTCATTACGATTGACAGAAGTGATGGCTTCCCAGTTTTTGTTGACATAAAAGTCAAAGAGAGAGAAACCTGTGACAATTGCTACGATGATATAAATGACTGTCATGACTTTAGTTTTTTTCTTTTAACAAATCTTTCTCTGCAGGCGATAGATCTGTTGGTGCAATGACACCAACGTTGGCTATCTTGAGTTCGTCAACTAAGTCAATGAAGCTTTTACAAAGTGCCTTATCGTCGGTTTTGATCAGAACTTTAACAGCGTCTTTGTCTACTGTGAGTTCGTCCACTAACCTTGTAAAGGTGCTATCTGCAATTTGCTTTTTGTCGAGCTTTTGTTGAAGAATCGCCTTATTAACAATAACGTATTCGTTCCAAGAAGCTAACAATTTTCTGACACTATTTTCTCCGGAACCAAAATTTGCTTCTTCAAGCACGGTTGGCCCGTCTGGTCCGGGTTTGGATTTAGGATAAAATTCACCACGATAATAGTAAACTTTGTCGTCAGCTAAAATAAAAGTAGCCGCGTTGTTGACTTTCGGTGCTTTGACCGATTTCGGGTCTTTGATTTTTGCGGGGTAGTTCAGGGGCATGACCTTTGGCTTACTAAAAGTTGAGGTCAAGACAAAGAAAGTAAGGAGCAAGAAGGCAAGGTCAACCATTGGTGTCATGTCGACACGCGTGGAGCCTTTTTTTGCTCTTTTCTTACCTTTGCCGTGGCCGCCGCCGCCGCTTTCTGCGATTTCTGCCATGTGTTGTTAGTTAACCGGAATTGCTTCCGCAGAGGTTACGAAATTTAGGTTATTCAAATTCAATTCTCTGAATACATCAATCACTGTAGCTGCATCTTTGTAGCGCGTTTTGGAGTCGACACGTAGAATGAATTTTGGCTTGAAATCTTCCATTTTTGGTTCTGCACCTTTCTGTTTTGCCTCTTCAAAGGCAGTTCGGCCGGTGTTGGCTGCTGCTGAGGCAGCGAATGAAATCCAGTCTAATAATTCATTGCGTGTTGAGTCTGTTGGAATCCCTTTGGTAGGGAACGACGCACGTTTAGCTGCTTCAGTACTCATGTATGCAGGAAGTTCTTGCATGGTACAACCAAAAGTTGACATGAATGCAAATTCCTCAACTTGCTCTTCGTTCAAAGAAACTTTGTATTTGCCGAGCATGTTGTTTAGCATTTCTTTTCGGGCTTCTGCATTTGACAGATTAAAGAACGCGCGTCCGTCTCGATCAAGTGTTACCATGATGACATTTTCAGGAATGATTTTGTCACTGATACTTGATGGCGTTTCTACGGTTACAGGTTCTGCCGTACGGAATGAAGCCGTCAACATAAAGAAGGTCACAAGCAAGAACGCCAAGTCCACCATAGGCGTCATGTCTATGGAAGGAGATCCTTTCGGCATTTTTATTTTTGGCATTGCTTGAGTTTTTTACTAGTGAGTAAAATATTAATTGTTGGCAGCGAAGTCCTGAACAATGGTAAAGCTAGCTTCGTCGATGCTGTAGGTCATGGCATCAATCTTCGTTGAGAAGAAGTTGAACATGATGATCGCAATCGTAGAACCAGTAATACCAAATGCCGTGTTGATCAAGGCTTCAGAGATACCTGTAGAAAGTTCTGCTGTATCAGGCGCACCTTGTGACATCGCGGCAAATGAACGGATCATACCAAGTACGGTACCGATCAAACCAATAAGTGTAGCGATAGATGCTGTTGTAGAAAGAACAGGTAAGTTTTTAGACAACATTGGCAATTCAAGTGCTGTAGCTTCTTCTAGTTCTTTTTTCAAAGACTCTAATTTTTGTTCTTTTTCCATGTGGCTATCTTTAGCCATCAATTGGTATTTTACTAAACCAGCGCGAACAACGTTTGCAAGTGATCCTTTTTGTGCGTCACATGCTTCGATTGCTCCAGCGTAGTTTTTAGCAGCCATTAATTCTTTGATGTTCTCAATGAATTTGTTTGCTTTTCCTTTTCCGTTTGCTAACATTAATGTCACTAAACGCTCAATTGAGAAAATTAAAATGATGATGTTGATCGCTACCAATCCTGGTACGATAAAACCACCTTTATAGATAACTCCGAGTAGGTTTCCTTCTACAGGTTCGTTTTCAGGGTTGCGATCCACAAAGTTTCCTGGATCACCGAAAATGTACTTGTAAATCATGATACCGGCGATCAAAGAAAGTGCAATAGCCAGGAAAGCAATGATCGCAGAGAACCCACCGGCTGTTTTTTGTTTTTTGTCCATAATGATAGTTTTTAATTTTTCATTTTTACAATTGAACGCCAAATATAAAAAAACTTTGTGCCCTTGCCAAAAGGAAAAGAGCATCATTTTGCTTCAATAACGATTAATTATTGTCAATCTAACACAAAGTCCTCGAAATCCGTGAAAAATGAAGAGCAGTTACAGAGGGACCGAAGAAAAGTTAATATAGATTTAACATGGCGAAGTTTAATTCTTATGTTTTATTTAGAAAGCGGAGGCCTCACTTTATTCTGCTTTCAATTTGAATTGTTCGCCATCAAGTTTAAACCAAAGTTCGTCGCTTGTTAGTCTATCTATGGTGGCAAAACTAATTTCACCATCTATGATTAATTCAATATCCTTTTTGTCTTGAGAGAAACGCCACTCGCCAGCGTAAGCGTCGTCATATTCCCAACCGGGTTCGGTTGAAATATCTCTGATGGTTAAATTGGAATTTTTATCAAACGTGAATTTTAGTTGATAGTATCCATTGAAAACCTCTGAGCCTATTGATACCACATTCCATGTTCTACACAATCTAGCTTCTTTGGTTTTTAAGGTAAAATTTGGGCCATCGGTATATTTACCACATCCGCTCAATCCTATAGTTAAGGTGAAAAAAAATAGGATCGTTTTTACAATTTGATTTTTCATGATTTGAGATTTAAAATTTAAAACAAATTAAATCAATGAATCACTAAGTGCTATTGCTGATTTCGCAACTTGTAAAATGACATTTGCGAATTACCCAAAGAAAGTTGAAAATAGGGTCCAAAAAAAAGCCCCTGATAAACAGGGGCTTTGAGATTTCCAAGAGGTCTCAAGCAGATTCGAACTGCTGTAGACGGTTTTGCAGACCGGTGCCTAACCGCTCGGCCATGAGACCTTGGGAGTGCAAAGATAAGGAATTTTACAGATTCAAAAAAGCCATCTTTACAACTTGATGAGTTTTTTTGAGAGTAGTCTGCCATTCAAGCGGGCGGAAATATAGTAAACTCCTTTTGGAAGCGAGTTAGGTGTCGTTTGGTTATTGTCTGTTGAATTGAATGGTAATTGAATTTGAGTGGCGCCAGGATCAAAAGACAATTTACTGATCAGTTGTCCATATGCATCATAGAGATAAATGAGGTCAGAACTACTTAAACTAGCGGGAAATTCTATTGTAATATTATCTGAAAAAGGATTTGGATAGGCTACAATTGTGCTGGGATCAGTTGCAAGCATATTGTTCAACGATAAAACTGACAGTGTTTCTAAATCATAGGATTCATCACCCGGTTGGTAAGGTAGGTAATGAAAATATGTCAGGAACATTTCATCGGTTGTATTGAAACCGCTGTAAACAGTTTGGGGTGGAGAATTGGGATTATTTGGATTGTTTGCAGTATTGTCATAGGTGCCTTCGCTTTTGAGTTTGTAACCGGTGGGAACTTTCTGCAGGTGCTTAAAGAAGTAAAAATCTTGCCACATGAAATCCCATTTGGGTACGTTAACAAATTTTATGGTGTCGGCTCCGGCTTTGTATGCATAGGCCTTGATGTTTGTCCCAAGGAGGTGCATATGTGGAAAAACCGAAAGTACAGAATAGTTGGTAGGAAGTGTTGCCCCACCTGCAGCCGGAAAGAATGCATTGAGTTGGGTCACTTGATTGGCTGGCAAACTGAAATTATAGTCGGCTAAGAGAGGACCGGCATTGATCTGGCGCACATTTGTTGTACCGACTGGATAAAAATGCAAGATGACTTTGGTTGAATCATACTGGCCATAAGACCCCATGGGGTAGTGCATCGCAAAATAGATGGATGATCCAGGGCCAATATCGAGCCCTAACTTCAGTGGATCTGCCGAGGGCAAGATCATGGGCGTGGCACCGGGAGTGTAGCCGGTAATAAGTTTCGTAGTTCCGTTGTTCGGACTTGCACAATTTCCACCAATAGTATCCGTAGCTTCGGCGCTATTTGGATCGAGGTAAACGAGGCAATGGTGAACAATTTCTCGGTTTCCTGGAACCACTTCTACCGCTTTAATGATGCGGTTTTGTGTGAGATTTGTCGGAATATTAAAGCAAACGTAGTCGTCATGGGTAGTTGCTTTGGACATATAAGTAGGGATTTGCACTTGTAAATCGCCATTGCCTAAAAAAGTAGTGGAGCTGTAAACTGGTGGCGGTGGGGTCTGGCTGGCATTTCCCTCTTGCGCACCGTTATTGAGCCAATTGAGAATGGTCGTTTTTTCTGAGCTCGATAAAGCTCGATTGTGCTGATATTGTTGGTAATTATTGTCTGGTGGCCAAGGTGGCATTTCACCAGTGTTGACACATTGGTAAACAGCAGCGGCTAATGGGCTCACTTCTGCATGTGTCATTAATGAAAACGGTGCTGCACCACCAGGATGATGACAGGCAGTACATTTATTATAAAATATTTGAGCGACTTCGCCACTCCAAGTTTGCGCATGGCTTTTGGAGAAGAAGGAAAGAAAAACAATGGAAAGGAGGAGGAAATTACTTTTCATACATTGGGTTTGAAGTAAAATTACGCATAACTTCACAGAATTAATGATGCATTTTATGAAAGTAACCGTACTTCTATTTTTCATAGTCCTCTCCCAGGTATTTTTTGCACAAGATCTGCCAGCTTATAAAATCTACAATGCAAGGGGAAAGGAGGTCTCGTTTAAAACGATGAGTTCAAAAGCAGGTGACGTTGACCTGGTATTATTTGGTGAGTTTCACGACAATCCGATTGCTCACTGGCTGCAATTAGAACTTGTCCAAGCGATGTATGCCCAGCACCATGAAAATCTGCAACTTGGTTTTGAAATGTTTGAGCAAGATCAACAAGCAATTTTGAGTGCATATGTAAATGGTCAATTGGCGATCAAGGAGGAACAGCTCAAAGATACATTAAGACTATGGCCCAATTATTATACTGACTACGCACCCCTTGTTGAGTTTGCCAAAGCGAAGCAGCTGAGTTGTGTGGCAAGTAATATTCAAAGAAAATATGCCAGCTTACTTTTCAAAAAAGGCAGGGCTGCGCTAGATACACTTCCGGAAAACATTAAAAAACAAATGGCACCATTGAATTTTGCCTTTGACACCACTTTAAGTCAGTACCAAGCCATGAAGCAAATGGGTGCACACATGGGGCCAGGTGCAGGATGGCGTATGGTGGAGGCTCAAGCAATTAAAGATGCAACCATGGCTCATTTTATATTGAACAATCCATGGAGAAATGCCCAAACTGTTCATTTACATTTCAATGGCGCGTATCACTCAGACTATTATCAAGGAATCATGTGGTATGTGAAGCAAGCAGCACCGCAGCTGCGGATTTTAACGATTAGTACGGTGAGTCAGGAAAATTTAAATAGGCTAGACCAAGAACATTTAGGAAAGGCAGATTTTATCATTTGCGTGCCAAGCAATATGACTTCCACTCACTAATATCAATTCTTTTTGATAGAGGTAATCGTTGCGTTAATGAGTGCCTCGTCTGTCTGTGTGCTGATGACTTGACCCGCGGCCAGGTCTTTTGCGTGCTTGAGAAGTATTCCGTCAACTGTGGTGATGGTAAAACCTCTTTTTAAAATGTGTATGGGATTCAGTAACTCAATTTTTTGTTCGAGATGAGAAAGCTCGGTCAATTTAATTTTGAAAAACTGATTTTTTACCCAAGCTAAGTTTTGGACCACTTGCGACATTTTTTCGCGATTGCGCTGAATTTGCAACTGCGCATTTTTCACCACTGCTTGACTGAGCCTTTCAATGCGCAATTCAAAATCTCTGAACTGAGCAATAAGCATCTCCGCTAATTGCGTAGGGGTTATAGCCGAAGAATAGGCGATTAATTCAGCGACTGTTAAATTGGTGGAGTGCCCTATACCCGTGATAATTGGTAATGGGAAAGTAGCAATGGCCTTACAAAGTTCGTAATTGTTATAACAGGTTAGGCCAACTTCTGCTCCGCCGCCTCTTACAATGACAACTAGATCAAATTGATTTTTATTTTTTTCTATTTGCTGCAGTGCCGCTAAAATTGAATCAACAGCAATATCTCCTTGAACGTAGGCTTCAAAGAGTTGTGTGTGGAAAGTATAGCCAAAACTGTTTTGATCTAAGACTTGATAAAAATCTGAAAGGCCTTTGCTTGTAGCAGCAGAAATAATGGCGATGCGTTTGGCAATTAAAGGATAGGGCAGGAGTTGATTGGTTTGAAGTAAGCCCTCCGCTTTGAGTTTTTTAAGTGTAATGTCTTTCTCTTTTTGCAATTGCCCCAAGGTAAATGCGGGGTCAATATCTTGAATTTGCAAACTTAGGCCGAAAGTAGGATTGAAACTCACTTTTACGAGCATGAGTACTTGGATGCCATCTTTGAGTGTTTCTTGAACTTGATCCACAAAGATTTTCTCGATGCGTTGCAGGTTTTGCTTCCAAATACTGCCATTCATTTGAGCGACAATCTTGCCCTCTTCTTTTTCAACTAATTCAGGAAAAGCATGCCCGCTAGGGTATTTGTTGAGTTTATGAATTTCAGCTTTGACCCAATAATTTTGATGATATCTGCTCGCAATCGTTTTTTCGATGGAAAGCGCTACTTGTTTGAGACTGAAAATTTGAATGTTTTCTGTCATTTTAAGGGAATACCTCTAGAACTTACCGGGCCAGAGGCTTTGCTCTTTTCCAAAGAAAAATTAAACATAGTTCCTTGACCCACCTGACTACTTACTTGAATTTGTTGGCCGTGAGATTCCACTATATGTTTGACTATGGCAAGACCAAGTCCTGAACCACCTTCATTTCGATTTCGGCTTTTCTCGACTCTGTAAAAGCGCTCAAAAAGTCTTGGTAAATGCTCAGGTTCGATACCGGGTCCGTTGTCTTTGATTTGAATGTTATAGGTATGGTCGATTTCAACAACACTTACTGTTAGTTCGCCATTTTGATTGCCATAGGCGATGGCATTGTTCAATAAATTGATCAGTACTTGTGAGATCTTGTTGCGGTCTGCCATGACGTAGCAATAAGGGTTGGAAGTCTCTAATTTCAAGCGAAAGTTCTTTTCCTTGGCAAAAAGCTCAAGGGATTCAAAGATTTCTCGGGTCAAGTCTAGGATGTCAAAACTACGCAAGTCAAGCGGAATTTTTTCCAATTCTAATTTAGTCAATTGATCGAGGTCATCTAGGATGTGTGTCATGCGCTCTGTTGATTTGGCCGCACGCTCTAAAAAAGTTTTAAGCACTTTGGGGTCATCCATACCACCATCAAGTAAAGAATCAATATATCCTTGAATTGAAAAAACAGGTGTTTTGAGTTCATGGGCAAGGTTGCCAAGAAATTCTTTTCGAAAAGCAGCTTGTTCTTGGAGTTTTTCTATTTCTTGGTTGCGCTTTTGTTTCCATTCTTGCACATCCTTTTCTCCTTGTTCTACCAATTGGTCAATGCTCTTTTCTTGGCGTATGGAAGGATCTGAGTTTTGGATACTGCGATAAATCAAACTCATGCGATAGTGGAGAAACCGCTTGATAATGTAATAGAAGATGGTATATGCAAAAATCCCGCTGACTAACGGGATTAAAAAAATAAGCGTGGCACTCAAGGTCACAAATTGTAAGTGTACAAAAAGTGTAAAAAGAAAACTCAGGACGTAAAAAAGAATACTGCCGCTGAGGATTAAAAAACTTGGTCTTGATCTGCTCACTTTTCGTTGAAGGTATATCCGACTCCTTTTATGGTACGAATATACGCATCTCCGAGTTTTTCTCGCAATTTTCTGATGTGAACATCGATGGTACGTTCACCAACTATCGTGTCATTTCCCCAAACTACTGCAAGGATTTGATCGCGATTGAACACTTTTCCTGGACGTGAGGCTAATAATTCGAGCAATTCAAATTCCTTTTTAGGCAATTGAAGTTCTTTACCCTCAATCTCTACCACAAAACGGTCACGATCGATCGTAATTTTATCAGATCCCTCTTGAATATTTTTGTTTTTTGTTCTTCTCAGCAAAGACTCAATTTTACTAATGAGCAGTCTTGGTCTGATGGGTTTGTTGATGTAGTCATCGGCACCTGCCTCGAAGCCTGCAATTTGAGCGTAGTCTTCGGTGCGGGCGGTTAAAAAGGCAATGATTGGCTGAACCATGTTGAGGTCTTTGCGGATCACTTGGCAGGTTTCAATGCCATCCATTTTAGGCATCATGACATCTAAAAGAATCAAAGATGGATTAATTTGTTGTACCAGTCGGAGCGCTTCCATTCCATTGCTTGCGGTGAATACTTTGTATCCTTCTTTGCGCACATTGTAGGATAAAAACTCCAAGATATCTGGCTCGTCGTCCACGATCAATATCGTATGTCCTTTCGTGTTTTCCATCGTGTGTCTTTTAAAAAAAGAGGGGACCTAAGCCCCCTCTCATTATAAGGCTTTAGTTATTTACGAATCATTAAGCGTTTAACGCCTACTTGATTGGCACTAATGATTTGTACAGTATAGCTACCTGAAGCAAGCTCAGCAACACTTACAGGAAGCATTTGTGAACCGATTTCATAAATGCCTTGTGCAAATACTACACGTCCCATTGCATCTAAAATTGTAACTGAAGCAGCTGTATTGTTTTCAAAAGCCACCATTACTTGCGCATTCGCCGGGTTTGGATACACTTCGAAACTCATGCTGTTGTTTTCTTCAATTCCTACTTCAATAGAAATTTCGAATGCTACTGTATCGGTACAGTTGCCATTGATGGCAGTTAATACCGCTGTATAAGCACCGTTCGCTGCATATGCATGAGCAGGAGCTGTAGCTGAAGAGTTAGTGAAATCACCAAAATCCCAAGAGTAAGCAGTTGCACCTGTAGAAGCATTTGTAAAGGTTACAACGTTTCCAGCCGAAGTAAATGATCCTGCTGCAGTAGGTGTTGCAGTGAAGGTAATGTTAGTTGTTGTAGACTGACCAACACCGTCACAAGCATTCGCGTTAGTTACAGTTACATAAACTGCTGCTGTTGCAGAAACTTGAATTGATTGAGTGGTGTCGCCAGTTGACCACAAATATGAATCAGCCGCAGATGAAGTAACCGTTACGACATCACCAGAACACGCTTGTGTGCTAGATGCGCTGATAGTTGGGGCTGGAGCGTTAGAAACGTTCACAGAAATTGGAGCAGAAGTACTTGCGCAACCATTGGCATCAGTAACAGTTACTGTGAAGTTACCAGTAGTTGAAACAGTAATGGTAGAAGTTGTAAGGTTATTAGACCAAACATTTCCAGCTGTTGCACTTGATGTGAGGTCAACAGAACCACCTGTACAAAAAGTTGTTGAACCACTTGCAGTAATAACAGGAGTTGCAGGCAAAGCATTGACAACAACAGTAATTGCAGCACGCATACTTTCGTCATTTCCTGCATTCGCTTGAGAAACGTAGTAAGTATAAGTTCCTGCAGCAGTTGTACTCGGTACAGGAGCGGCTGTTGCGTAAGTTCCACCAGTAGCTTGTGTATACCAACGTAATGTATTTCCTGTTAAGGCTGTTGCTGAAAGTACAGTTGCAGTTGCTCCTTGGCAATAAGTATATGATGTAGTGGCAACTACCGGTGTAGCAACTGAATAAAATTTGGCATTCATAAAGTTTCCATTATTCGCTGCTGTAGAACCTGCAGCTAAGCGTGCATCCGGAGTAGCGCCGAGTGCTGTAAATAAGTTCACCCAGTTTACTTGTGCTAAAGTAGAAGTAGTGTCGTTGCCGTCTGGGCCCATAAAAGCATTGTAAAATGCAGCTGTAGATGCAGCTCCACCAGAAGTACCAGCGTTGTAAATTGTATTTGTGTTTGCAGCGTAATTTGTTAATGTATTGTGTGCAAAAACCAAAGAATCACCATTTACATTATTTACCACCGCAGTTCCTTCGATAGACAAGCCTTTTTCCCAACCTGTGGTAAGGGTGTTGAAAACCGATAAAGATGTATTTCTACGTAAGCGGAAAGATTTTTCGAATTTTTCACCGACTGGTAAGGCAATCGTTCCGTTACCTTTTGGACCAACGATTGTACCATTTGAGAATATCGGCATCGTTTTAGGTTGAGCAGTTGAGCCAGCGGCATCATTGTCAGATTCAAAACAATTAGAATCACCAGCGGCATCTGACATATCTTTATCGCGAATAGACAGGAAGAATTGAACCTTTCCTCTATAACCGAAATCTGTGTCAAAATCATCGTCAATACCGCGGTAAGCGATCAAGTGCTTACAATTGACAGTTCCACCAAACCACTCAAAAGAGTCATCGCCAGAGAACGAAACCTGAACGTAGTCCACAACGGTTTGATTACCAACAGATCCGAATGTTACGCCATTGATTTCTTTGTTTGGCTCTAGGGCGATACCTGCAAACTCTACACGAACATATCTCAAAATACCTGAATAATCGTTGTCAAAGTTTCCGCCATATTGTGAATCTGTGGTAGGGACAATACCTTCAATATTGGCAACACCACCAGGTTGGTTATTTTTTGCCAATCCAAGCAATACTAATCCTCCCCAATCACCTTCACTTCTTGATCCTACTGCTTCATTTGAAGTGAAAATAATGGGGTTGGCAGCGGTACCATCAGCAATAATTTTGGCGCCGCGCGTAATGATCAGAGATCCTTGCGTCAATTTATCGCCGCGGATAATTGTTCCAGGAGCAATGGTAAGAATCGCGTTGTTTTTGACATAAACTTTATTCATCAATTTAATTACACCACTCCAAGTCGTATTGGTTGTAATGTCAGCAGATACCGTTGTAACTGTTGCAGGGTATGCAGTGTTTTCTGGGTCAAAATTAGACCAGCCAGAAGTCCAGTCTGTTGCTGGAGTGTTGTCGGTTACTGGAAAAGCACCGCGGTAGGTCGTTGGTGTCCAGAAAGCATCCTGAGCAAAGGCAGCGGCACCGATGCAAAGGGCAGTCATTAAATTGTAAATCTTTTTCATCTTTTAAATTTTATACGATACAAAGTTCTTGCTAATCAATCCTGCTTAAGTTATAGGATACTTAAATGTTCTTTAAGTCTGTGTTAAGAATATGCGCGCATTTCGTTAACATAGCAACCTTAGAATTTGTATTTGAAGTTCAAGGTGATGGTCTGACCAAAAGTAATTTCTTGCCAAGCACTATCCACTCCTTTATCATAACGCTTGTTTTTATTGATATCCTGGAAGAAGATGAGGTCTTGTGCGAGGAGGTCAGCACAGTTTAATTTGAGCTCATATTTGTCATTCCATGTTTTACCAATTTGGAGGTCAAGTACGTGGCGTCCATTTTCCCAAACACTCGGTTCTTGGATACTTCCTGAGATTGCAATGCGTTGCCCAACATAGTTGTATGAAAAATTCACCATGAGGTCTTTTTTACTTTCATAGAATAAACCAACATTTAGGATGTACGGAGATTGTCCTTGCAATGGCCGCGTAGACCCTGGGTATTCTTCAAGGCCCGCATAAGCGCTGAGGTCAGCTGCAGAACGGATATACGAAGCATTGGTATAGAAAGTAGTTCTTGAGAAGACGGAATTTGAATCTGCTGGATTGATCCAACCTAAATTCATACGGTATTCTAACTCAGCGCCATAACTGTTCGCTTTTGCAATATTGTTGTAGTAAAGCTCTGGTTGCCCTGAGGTTCCGGTGCGCAACAAAAGCTCTATCGGGTCCACAAAAGTTTTGTAAAATCCAGAAACACTGATAATTTGTCCTTTGCCAGGGAAGTACTCTAAACGCGTATCATAATTATTGATGGTAGCGCGTCTCAATTGAGGATTACCAGAGGCCAGGTTATCATTCAAGAAGTTGTAGAAAGTAAATGGTGCTAATTCGCGGAATTCCGGACGGCTAACTGTGCGCGCTGCACTGGCTCTCCATTGAAAACGCTCAGTAATCTTATAAGTCAAGTTAATAGAGGGCAGTAGGTCAAGTACGGTTGTGTCTAAATATTTGTCTTCATTTGAACCGAACTCTACGTAATGGAATTTTTGCTGATAAGATTCTGCGCGCATACCGGTTACGACACGAAGTTTTTTGAATAGACGCGCATCGATCATTGCATATGCTGCGTGTAATATGGACGATGCATCGTAGCTGTCATCTACGTTGGTACCTTCTTCTAGTTTGAAACCGCCTTGCCCCGAAGAGGTAAGACCTAGATTCTCTGTTGCAAAGATTTGATCTTCTGGCAAAAGCAATAGACTTGAATTGAAAGAAGCGGAACCAGCTGGGTCGTATTTTGAAAACCCAAGGTTTCTGGCAGCGAAGTCACGGCCTCTGTATTGGTGTAAGCCACCAAACTTGATTAAATTCTTGGAATCATCACCACCGATTTGTTTAGAAAAGTCATAGCGAGCACTGGCAATATTTTCGGTCATGGTTGACCAAAACATATTTCCCGCTCCAAGGGTAGTGATGTCGTTGTTTTGAACTACTGCGAAATAAGGCAAAGTGGTATCGACCTGCTGATAAACCATACGGCGTAGAAATGGTATTTCGCGTGCGACATGGCTGTAGCCAGCCGTCCAGTTGAATTTCCAATCGTCTTTCCAATTGTGCTTTCCGATCAATTGTGTCGTGAGTAAGTTGTTTTGGGTATACCAAATGTTCGTCGAGCGCTCGTTGTACATCGATTCAATATCCATGTCGCGTTTACCTTGACGCACATTGACTTTGTCGTCAGATGAAACAGAATAAAGCGTCTTTAATTGAATTTCTGTTTTTTTGCCTAAGTCATATTTAATGTTAAATAGGGCTGTGTTCAAAATGGACTTTGTAAAAGATGAGTCTTTGAGCTCATTCTTTGTAACTACTCCGCTTGCTTGTTCTTCAAATTCACGTCTTGTAACCTGACTAAAACTATTTGAATTGGAGTAGGAATAGGCAAATACGTACGACATGCTTTTTTTGTCATCAAGTTTGATTTTATTGCCAACGCTGTATTGCAAACTGCCATTTGGTAGCGCCAATCCTTTAGTGGTTGACCAATTCGATGGAATGAGTTTAGCGAAGTCTGCCTTTTGTTGAGCAGTTAAGGCATTGAATTCGGCCGTAGTCGGTAAGCCGTCAGGAATTGCTCTGCCGTTATTTCCAAAGCCAAGCACATCTGTGTTACTTCCGTTATAAGACCTGAAATCTTTGAGGGTTGCGATGGTATTATACCCCGTACCAAACTGAATGTTTTGAAATTTTTCAGAGCGTGGCTCAACGGTTTTGATATCAATGACGCCACCCGCAAATTCTCCGGGTAATTCTGGAGTAGCACTTTTCATGATGAAAAGATTTTCGAGCATATTAGAAGGGAAGATATCAAACGAAAAGGCTTTGCGATCACTTTCTGTGCTTGGTAAAGACGCACCATTGATCAAAGCGAAATTATATCGGTCGCTCAAACCTCTAACAACTACAAATTTGTTGTCTTGTACGCTGGCGCCACTTACTCTTTTAAATACTTGAGATACGCGTGAATCAGGATTTTTAACAATGGTGTTTTTATTCATGCCGTCAACTACACCCGCCTGATTGATCTGCATTTTAGTGACTTCCATGTCACCTTTATTTTTATCAACTTTCCCACCGCTCACGCGAATGTCTTTTGTAGTTTGAGCACGAGTGGTCATGTTCACAACTACAATGTTATTTTGTCCGGATAATACATCTAGGCTCGCACTTTTGTAGGGGTCAAAACCTGGCGCTTTGACTTCAATGGTATAAGTTCCAACCGGTACATTCAAAAATGTAAATGTCCCTTTCTCTAGATCAACCGTTGCCTTGATGGGTGCCGATAATTTGACAGTAAATTCTTTGAGTATTTTTTGATCTTCATCGTTTACTGTACCTGAAATCGTTCCTGTTTGCCCAAGTGCATAAGACGATAAGAGCATTACGAATAAACTTCCTAAAATTGAGGTAAATAGCTTCATTGCTGTACTTTAAAATTTGTACTGCAAAGGTCATGTAGTATCTTGATGAGTACATTAATGCAATATTAACAAAGCGTTAATTAGCGTCAATATAAGCTTAACATAGGCTTAACATGAAAAAAGGGCGACCCTGAGGCCGCCCTTTTTGATAGTTTTATGGTGGGGTATTTTTATTCAAATACAATTTTCATTTCAACGCGTCTGTTCTTTTGGCGTCCTTCAGGCGTATCATTTGGCGCTATTGGTTTGGTCTCTCCGTAATATTGGGTAATTAATCGAGCAGGATCAATTCCTTGTGATACCAAATAGGCCTTGAGTGCCTCTGCACGTTTTTTAGACAATACCATGTTAAGGTTGTCGTCGCCAACATTGTCGGTGTGTCCGGAAATTTGCAACTTCCAGGTTGTCTTTTTCTGTAAAACAATTGCTAATTCGTTCAACGAAGGCTTGGAACTTTCAAAAATGATATCCTTGTTTGTTTCAAATTCTAGGTTATCGAATGCCGTTTTCAATACTTCAATAACGGCTTGTTCAATGACCGGGCATCCTTTGTTTGTTTTAGGCCCAGGAGTATTAGGGCAATCGTCATCTTTGTCAAGCAAACCGTCTTTGTCTGAATCTTTGTAAGGACAACCTTTATTTGCCTTAGGACCCGCTAAATTAGGACATTCGTCATCCTTATCTAAAAGGCCATCGGCATCTGTATCTGGCCAGGGACAACCTTGATTTTCTTTAGGACCAGCGAGTTCAGGGCATTGGTCAATAAAATCAAACAAGCCATCGGCATCCTTATCTGGACAACCTTGATTTTCCTTGGGGCCTGCATTTTCAGGACAAGCATCTTCTGCATCTGTAACGCCATCGCCATCTTTATCTGGGCAACCTTTGAGCGCAAGTACACCTGCAACAGTTGGGCAAGCATCTTCACTGTCAATGATTTTATCTCCGTCTGTATCCGGACAGCCTTTGAATTCTTTAAGACCTGCAATAGTAGGGCAAGCGTCTTCGCTGTCAATGATTTTGTCACCATCTGTATCCGGACAGCCTTTGAATTCTTTGATGCCCTTGACGTCAACACAGGCATCTTCAGAATCTGGAATGCCGTCGCCATCTGTGTCAGGGCAACCAAGGAAGTTCCAGGTTCCGGGTACATTTTTACATTCATCCATGCGGTCTGAAACCTTGTCTTTGTCTTTATCCTTGACGCGATGGTAAAGAATAGGAAGTCTCAAGCCAGCATAAAAGTCGAGGCCACTGATTTCGTTTTTTGCACGAATTAAATTCATGTCGTTGAGCCCTAAAATCAGCGGACCGATTCTTGTAGCCAAGCCATATTTGAAGCCGCTGTATTGATTGTATACAAATGGGACATATAGACCAAAATAAGGACTATCAAAGCTTGGCGTCAAGCTAAATTGACTTGCCACATGCACTTTGGTATCTTTATTTTTTGGAATCATATTCATCATGGCAGTCGCATTCACGTAGAAATATTTCCAAATATGGTAGTCTGCTTGTAAGCTGAGTGCAGTTGGTGTACGCATGCGGTAGCTTTCTGTAGGTGCTTGTAGGGCAACCCAATCTTGAGTCCCGTTTGCACTTGAAGCGGTGATTAAGGAGTCAATAATGCCATCGAAAGAGGCCAAATCGGTGGCACTTTCAAAAGTATGAAGGTCAAATAGATTGCTCGTATTCACAACAAAATTTCGGCTCAATCCGCCTTTAGTGAATTTCATACCTCCCATATCAATGATTGAGAGGCCAACGCGAGCCTTGTATTTTGTTTCTTGGCGCATCCAGAGATCTGTTTTACCATCCATATCATATTTGTATTTGGCGTAGTTTGGTCTCCATTCATAAATGGCGCCGATATCAAGGCCAAAACCTTTAGAACCAGGTTTGAGATAATCAGTAATGTTATTGCTGTTGATGTCGCCGTTCATACCCGCCGTAATGAAATCGCCCACTTCTTTGGAATAGCCATAATCGAAGGTGCCCGATAATAACTGAGAAGTATCTTCATTGACGAGGTTATACGTAAAGTCTTGAGAATGCACATAGGCACTTGCAAAACCTAAGAGTAGTTTGGGTGTGATCCCGATTTTGAGAAAATGCTCCTTGTTGTCAATGAGTACTTGGCTGTAATTGAAACCTATTTCGGCCCAGGTCATGTGGTTGATGTTGATCAATTCTTCGTCAATGACTTGATTCCAAAGTGCTGGATACTCTAAACCTTCCTCAGAAAGCACGGCGAGTTTTGGATTCATGTTGTCCACATTAGTTATGGAACGCATTCTGGCATTGAAGCCAATGGATCGTTTTTCACCGATGTGAAAGGCTAAATTGAAAAGATCAAGATTGAAGTTGATGTTGGCGCCGAGGGTACCTGTACTTTGTGCGTTATAGTTGTGAACAATAAAGCGGTCAATGAAAGTTGAAGAAGGATAGACCCATGAATTGAGAATAGCGGTGTCGGTAAAAGATTTGGCCCACCAATAACCACCATTGCCTTGTTCAGTGCGCATGGCGTTGGCGTCGAAATAACCAAAATTCTGATAGGTGAAGAAATTGATTGCTGGCAAAGTCAGGTCGAATTTGACGCGGCCATCGACAAAGCTTGCAGGGTTGAGCTGATTACCAAGGGCACCGGCATAATTGCTAGTGATGTTGCCAAGATATGATTGCGACTGAACAAAAAGTGCATTGAACAGCAGAAATGCGAAAGTCAGTTTTTTCATTGTTTGGAGTATTGAATAAGATAAGTACCTAAATAAGTTGTAATAGAATAAGCATTGGATCCGAAACGTGTAATTGCTACTTGTTCTTCTCCGTGACGATCTTGACGATCGAGATCTCTTCCTAAGTCGTCAAGAAGGTGGATTTGGTTGCCTATAGCATCTAAAAATACCAAGCAACTTTGACCACTTG